>JANJUA010000183.1 GCA_024710825.1 Solirubrobacteraceae bacterium | reverse complement strand
GCAGACCGCGCCGATCGGCGCCGACGTGCCGGTGCGGGTGCTGAGCGACGGCGACGACGTCGGCACGATCGCGGGCGGCGATGGCTCGACCATCGACGACGCGACCGGCGCCGCCGTGCTCCCGTCCGTCGGCGCGTGCGTGCCGATCCGCGTGCTCAGCGACGGCGGCTCCGCCTGCGGAGCGGCCGTTCGCTCGGCGCCTGACCCGGAGGAGCCCGGCGCGCCGACCGGCCCGACGGATCCGGCCACGCCCGAGGCGATGGCCAGCGGCGGCGCGCCGGACGCCGCCGCCGACGGCTCGGGCTCCGAGAGCCCGCAGACCGGCGGAGCCGAGAGCGTCGGCGACGCGCCGTCTGTCGGCGCGGGCGCCTCGCGGTCGCCCGCCGACGACGGGAGCGATCGTGCGGCCACGCTGCCGCCCGTCGCGGCGCTCGGCTCGGCGGGCGCGGCGCTCGCCGGCGGACGGCTGCCGTTCACGGGCCTAGCGGTCTGGCATCCCCTGGCCCTCGGCGGCCTGCTCCTGCTCGGCGGCCTCGCGCTCAGGCGCCGCACCGCCATGGGCTGAGAAGGTGCACCGCCCGCAGGCGGCGGCGAGCGGGGCTCCGCGTCACCGTTCGCCGCCCCTGGTCGGGCGCGAGACGACGACCGACGACCATTCCGGGCGCCGCGCCGCGCGACGGCTACGCGTCGGTGGGGCCGCACCTCTCAGGCGAGCCGGGAGCGAACGACGGCTACGCGTCCGGGTTCGTCGCCGGCGTCATGCGGCCCGATCCCGGCCCGCTCAACACCCGGCGCACGAGCCGTGGCGCGAGGATCCGGGCGGCCGCGGCGAGCCAGTAGCCCCGCGGCGAGTACCGCTCGGCGACGCCGTCCAGCGCACACGCGGCGATCGCCTCCGCGACGACCTCGGGCCGCGACACCGCCCAGCGCGTCCGCACGCTCTCCGTCAGCTCCCGCTGCGGGAAGCCCTCGGTCACCACGAACCCGGGCTGGACGAGCCCGACGTGCACGCCGTGGCGGCGCTCCTCGGACCACAGCGCGTCGGTCCACCCGGCCAGCGCGAACTTCGAGGCCGAGTACGCCCCCGTCCTCGCCCGCGCCACGCGCCCCGCGGTCGAGCCGACGTTCACCACCGCCCCGCCGTCGTCCGCGCGCAGCAGCGGGAGCAGCGCCTCGGTCAGGCGCACCGGCGCGTCGAAGTTCAGCGTCATCGTCCGGCGCACGTTCTCGTAGCCGCCCTCCGCGAACCGCGCCGGCCACGAGGACCCGGCGTTGTTGACGAGGATGTCGAGCCGTCCGTCGTGGCGCTCGACCAGATGCGAGCGCACGCGCTCGGGCGCGTCGTCGTCGGTCAGGTCGACCGCGATCCAGGTGGCGTCGGCGCCACAGCGCTCCGCCACCGCCCGCAGCCGCTCCTCGCGGCGGGCGACGAGCACGAGCGTCGCGCCCTCTTCGCGCGCCAGCCGCAGCGCCGCCGCCTCGCCGATGCCGCTGGATGCCCCCGTGATGCAGATGACCATGGGGCGGGAGTCTTGCGCTCCGCGGCGCTTGGCGCGCCGCCTCGGTTCGGGGCTCGGCGATGCGGCACGGCGCGATGTCGCTAGTCTGAACAGCGTCAAACGCCCGTCGTGCGGCAACGCCGTCCGGCACGGGCACCTACAGGAAGGAGCAGCTCATGCGCAAGCTTTGCCGCAGCTGCCTTCGCCTGTGGCCCTCGGAGCGCGTGGAGCATCGCAGCGCCTGCCCCCATTGCGGCGGCGCGCTGGTCCAGCGCTAGAGGCCATCAGGCACACGTTCGACGCCCGGCCCCCAGGCCGGGCGTTCTACGTTTTCGACCGCGGCCGCACCGGCTGTCGATCCGTGTCGCGCGCGCTGGAGGCGGACACGATCATGGCGACCGAGTGATCACTCAGGCGTCGTGTACGCGGCAGTGATGCCGCCGTCGACCATGAACGTGGAAGCAGTCACGTAGGACGACTCGTCCGACGCCAAGAACAGCGCCGCCGCGGCCACTTCGGCCGGCTGCGCGAAGCGGCCTGTCGGCAGGTGGACGCGGCGGCGTGCCAGCTCGTCGGGCTCGGCCGCGAACAGCGTGCGCAGCAAGGGTGTCTCCACCGGTCCCGGGCAGAGGGCGTTGACCCGCACCCCACGGCGCGCCAGTTCCACGCCGAGCTCGCGCGAGAGCGCCAGCACGGCGCCCTTGGACGCGGTGTAGGCGATCTGCGGCGTCGCCGCGCCCATGGTCGCAACGAACGAGGCCGTGTTGATCACCGACCCTCCGCCGTTCTCCAGGAGATGCGGCAGCCCGTAGCGGCAGCACAGGAACACGGACGTGACGTTGACCTCCTGGACGTGCCGCCAGGTGTCGAGCGGCGTCTCGAGGACCGAGCCGTCGTCTGGCACGGCGATGCCGGCGTTGTTGAACAGCACGTCGATGCGCCCGTACTCCCGGCGCACGCGGGCATACGCGTCACGTACCTGATCGGGTGCCGTGACGTCCACCTTGAGCGAGAGATCACCCGCGGTGGCGGCGCGCCGGTCGATTCCGGCCACCGTCGCGCCCTCGCGCATGAACACCTCCGCGGTGGCGGTGCCGATCTCGCCCGCCGCGCCCGTGATCACGCACACCTTGCCGTTCAGCCGTCCCACGCACACCTCCATCGCCGCGATCGCCGAGCCGGGACGATACCGGCGGCGATCCGGCGCCCGGCCTGATCTTGCTCTTGGCCTGGGTGGCCTGTTCGCCAGCCGGCCCGAGCTCGGGTGTCGGCGTGGTGCTCGAGAAGCGGCCGCGCAAAGGCCCGTCGACAGCTCCCCGATCGCGGCATGGGGAAACCAATATCGAAAAAGCGACATCATCTCCTTGACAGCGGGGTCTGCGGCAGCGAAGCTAACTGCGCCAGTACTCATAGTCGGGGTCACCGGCTCACGCCGGGAAACGAGGAGAACTCATGAGCACGAGACGGAGCTGTGGCGGCGAGGTCCGGTCCGAAGGCGATCGACGACGCGCACATGTGGCACGAGCCCTCTTCGGCTCCCTGCTCATCGGCTTGGCGCTGATCGTGACGGCTTGCGGCGGCTCCGACGCCGAAGGTGACTCGGGCGAAGCCGGCGGAGGCGGGGGAGAGGACCTCGTCATCGCGGGCGCCTGGCCGCTGTCCGGCGCGTTCTCCTTCAACGGCAACGCACTGCTCGACGGCGCGAAGGCGGCAGTCGAGGACATCAACGAGGCCGGTGGCATCGAGTCGCTCGACGGTCGCAAGCTGCGTCTGGTCCCGGTCGACGTGGGTGACACACCGGAGAAGACGGCGTCCGCGATCGATCGCTTCCTGTCCGAGAACCCCGAAGCGGTCGCGATCTCCGGGTCCTGGCTGTCGTCGCTCACGCTGGCCGGCACCGAGGTCGCGGAGCGCCAGGGCGTGCCGACGGTGACGGACAGCTTCGCGGACGCGGTCACGGACCGCGAAGGCTTCTCGCACATCTTCGCCTACGCGACGGCGGGGTCCGAGATCCAGGGCCTCATGACCGAGTCGACCGTGCCGATGATGGAAGAAGCCGGCATCGATCTCAAATCCGTCGGCGTGGTGGGCGATAACACCGCCGCGGCGACTCCGCTCCAGGAGGGACTCGTCGCAGACCTGACCGAGCGCGGGATCGAGGTCGGGCTGAAGGAGCAGTGGACTCCGCCGCTCCAGGACGCTTCCGTGATCGCGCAGCAGGTCGCTAACGCGGACGTGGATGCGCTGTACCTGATCGCATTCAGCTTCAACGATGTCTCGTCGCTCGTGCGTCAGCTGGCGGCGCGGGGTGTGGACATCCCGATCATCCAATATGGCGGGCAGGCTCTGCTGCCGGAGTGGCGCGAGCTGGGGGACGACGTGCTCAACCTCGCCGGATTCGTGCTGACGAACCCGCTGTCGAAGTCCAAGGAGCTCACGGACCAGCTCGCTCAGCGTCTCGACAAGCCGTACGTGATGCAGGACGACATCACCGGTTACTTCGCAATGCAGATCATCGCCGATGCGATCGAGCGTGCTGGCTCGGATGACCCTGAGGCCGTGACCGAGGCGCTCGCGACCTCGAGCTTCAGCGGCGACGCCGTCCAGCTGATGCCGACCGACGAGCTGCGCTTCGACGACTCCGGCCGAATCACTCCCCCCGTTGGCGTGCTGACACAGTGGCAAGAGGTCGACGGAGAGCTGATCCCATGCACGGTGTGGCCGGCCGAGTACGCCGTGTGCGAGTCGGGCTGGTAAGGGCACACAGGGTCTTCGCCAACAAGGTCTCGACATGACGGAGCTGCTGCAGTTCCTGGTCGTGGGCGTCCTGATCGGCGGCGTGTATGCGCTGCTGGCCTCCGGGCTGGGGCTGATCTACGGCGTCCTGAACGTCATCAACTTCGCTCAGGCGGATTTCATGATGCTCGGCATGTTCGTGGCGTTCGGCGTGTCGAGCGGGCTCGGCGTCGACCCGTACCTGGCGATCCCGGTTGCGTTCGTCGGCTTCCTGTGGCTCGGGATGCTGCTCCATCGCGTGCTGATCTCCCGGGTCATGGGCAAGCGCGAGAACCACGAGGCCCAGGTGATCCTCACCCTGGGCATCGCGCTCGTGCTCCAGAACGCGATGCTGCTCGCGTTCTCGGCGACGCCCAGGCTCGTCGTCGGTGGGGCGACGGCTGGTGGCTTCCACGTCGGACCCGTGTTCCTGAGCACCCCCCGCGTCCTGGCGTTCCTGCTCGCAGTGGTCGTTGGGATCGGGCTGTTCGTGTTCATGCAGCGCACGCGCTCCGGCCGGGCGATCCGCGGCACGGCCGAGAACTGGGAGGCCGCGACGTACATGGGCGTCGACGTGAACTCCATGTACCGGATCGCGTTCGGAATCGGGATCGCGCTCACCGCCATCGGAGGGATCGCGCTCGCCACCTTTCAGC
>JANJUA010000015.1 GCA_024710825.1 Solirubrobacteraceae bacterium | reverse complement strand
GCCTCGAACCTCACCGTCCAGGTGCGCCAGATCTCCCAGGTCACGCGCGCGATCGCGCGCGGCGACCTCGACCAGAAGATCACCGTGGAGGCGCGCGGCGAGGTGGCGGAGCTGGCGGAGACGATCAACTCGATGACCGAGACGCTGCGCGTGTTCGCCGACCAGGTGACGCTCGTCGCCCGCGAGGTGGGCACCGAGGGGATGCTCGGCGGCCAGGCCGAGGTCCCGGGCGTCGCGGGCACGTGGCGCGACCTGACCGAGTCGGTGAACGGCATGGCGTCGAACCTGACCAGCCAGGTGCGCAACATCGCGCAGGTGACGACCGCGGTGGCCCGCGGCGACCTGACGCACAAGATCACCGTCGACGCCCACGGGGAGATCCTCGAGCTCAAGCGGACGATCAACACGATGGTCGACCAGCTCTCGTCGTTCGCCGCCGAGGTCACCCGGGTGGCGCGCGAGGTCGGCACCGAAGGCGAGCTCGGCGGCCAGGCCGAGGTCGAGGGCGTGTCGGGCACGTGGCGCGACCTGACGGAGTCGGTGAACGGCATGGCGTCGAACCTGACCGGCCAGGTGCGCAACATCGCGCAGGTCGCGACGGCGGTCGCGCGGGGCGACCTGACGCAGAAGATCACCGTGGACGCCCAGGGGGAGATCCTCGAGCTCAAGCGGACGATGAACACGATGGTCGACCAGCTCTCGAGCTTCGCCGACGAGGTCACCCGGGTGGCGCGCGAGGTCGGCACCGAGGGCCGGCTCGGCGGCCAGGCGGAGGTCATCGGCGTCAGCGGCCGGTGGCGCGACCTGACCGAGTCCGTCAACGGAATGGCCTCGAACCTCACCGATCAGGTGCGCAACATCGCGGTGGTCACGACGGCGGTGGCCAACGGGGACCTCGGGCAGAAGATCACGGTGGACGCGCAGGGCGAGATCGCGGAGCTCAAGGACACGATCAACACGATGGTCGAGCAGCTCTCGTCGTTCGCCGCCGAGGTCACGCGCGTGGCGCGCGAGGTCGGCACCGAGGGGGAGCTGGGCGGTCAGGCGAAGGTCGAGGGCGTCTCCGGGACGTGGCGCGGGCTGACCGAGAACGTGAACCTCATGGCGTCGAACCTCACCGGGCAGGTGCGCCAGATCGCCCAGGTGACCACGGCGGTCGCCAACGGCGATCTCAGCCAGAAGATCACGGTGGACGCGCAGGGCGAGATCGCCGAGCTCAAGGACACGATCAACACGATGGTCGACCAGCTCTCGAGCTTCGCCGCCGAGGTCACGCGCGTGGCCCGCGAGGTCGGCACCGAGGGCATCCTCGGCGGGCAGGCCGAGGTCAAGGGCGTCTCCGGGACGTGGCGCGGGCTGACCGAGAACGTCAACCAGCTCGCCGGCAACCTCACGAGCCAGGTCCGCAACATCGCGCAGGTGACGACGGCGGTGGCCAACGGGGACCTCAGCCAGAAGATCACCGTCGAGGCCAGCGGGGAGATCCTCGAGCTCAAGGACACCGTCAACACGATGGTCGACCAGCTCTCGAGCTTCGCCGACGAGGTCACGCGCGTCGCGCGCGAGGTCGGCACGGAGGGCGAGCTGGGCGGTCAGGCGGAGGTCGAGGGCGTCAGCGGCCGGTGGCGGGGGCTGACCGAGAACGTCAACCAGCTCGCCGGCAACCTCACCATCCAGGTCCGCGCGATCGCCGACGTCGCCACGGCCGTCACGCAGGGCGACCTGACGCGGCAGATCACCGTCGAGGCCCAGGGCGAGCTGGCGCAGCTCAAGGACCGCATCAACGAGATGATCGCCAACCTGCGAGAGACCACCGCGGAGAACGCCGAGCAGGACTGGCTGAAGACGAACCTCGCGCGGATCTCGGGCGCGATGCAGGGCCAGCGCGATCTGGGCGCGGTGTCGCGCCTCGTGATGTCGGAGGTCACGCCGCTCGTGGACGCCCAGCACGGCGCGTTCTTCCTCAACGAGAACGGCACCCTGCGGCTCGTCGCCTCCTACGCCTACCGGCGGCGCAAGTCGCTCTCCAACCAGTTCGGCTTCGGCGAGGGCCTCGTCGGCCAGGCGGCGCTGGAGCGCAAGCCGATCCTCGTCACGAACGCCCCCGACGACTACGTGAAGATCACCTCGGGCCTGGGCGAGGCGCTGCCGATCAACCTCGTCGTGCTGCCGATCGTCCTCGAGGACGAGGTCATCGCGGTCGTCGAGCTCGGGTCGGTCCACGAGATCTCCCAGCTGCACCAGTCGTTCCTCGAGCAGCTCGCGGAGACGACCGGCGTCGTGCTGTCGAACATCGCCGCCAACCGCCGCACCGAGGAGCTGCTGGAGGAGTCCCAGCGCCTGGCGGAGGAGCTGCAGTCCCAGCAGGAGGAGCTCAAGCGCTCCAACGTCGAGCTCGAGCAGCAGGCGCAGTCGCTGAAGGCGTCGGAGGAGCTGCTGCAGACCCAGCAGGAGGAGCTGCGGCAGACCAACGAGGAGCTGCAGGAGAAGGCGGCGCTGCTCTCGCAGCAGAACCGGGCCATCGAGGACAAGAACGCCGAGATCGAGCGAGCGCGCGAGGCGCTCGAGGAGCGCGCCGCCCAGCTCGCGGTCTCCTCGCAGTACAAGTCGGAGTTCCTGGCGAACATGAGCCACGAGCTGCGCACGCCGCTGAACTCGCTGCTGATCCTCAGCAAGCTCCTGGCCGACAACTCGGACGGCAACCTCAGCGCCGAGCAGGTCGAGTTCGCCCACACGATCAACCAGGCCGGCAGCGACCTGCTCGCCCTGATCTCCGACATCCTCGACCTCTCCACGGTCGAGGCCGGCAAGATGGAGGTGCACCCGAGCCACGTGCCGATGACCGACGTCGTCGCCGGCGTCGAGCGCGCGTTCCGGCCGGTGGCCGAGCAGAAGGGGCTGACGTTCGACGTCGAGATCGCCGACGACGCTCCCGCCGCCCTGTTCACCGACGAGCAGCGCCTCCAGCAGGTGCTCCGCAACCTGCTCTCCAACGCGTTCAAGTTCACCCAGGAGGGGTCCGTCGGCCTGCGCGTCGCCGCCACCGACGAGGTCGGCTACGACGGTACGCAGCACAGCGTCTCGTTCACGGTGTCGGACACCGGCATCGGCATCGCCGCAGACCAGCTCCGGCTGATCTTCGAGGCCTTCCAGCAGGCCGATGGGACGACGAGCCGCCGCTACGGCGGCACCGGCCTCGGACTGTCGATCTCGCGCGAGATCGGGCACCTGCTCCGCGGCGAGATCCGCGTGCACAGCGTGGAGGGCGAGGGCAGCTCGTTCACCCTGCTCATGCCCGCCGCCTACGAGCCGCCGGTCGTCGCGGCGCCCGCCTCGGAGCCGCTCGCCGAGGAGCCCGGGGACTTGGCGGCCGAGCTGCTCGAGACCGTGGACGCCGCCGAGGAGGAGCTCCTCGAGCCGCCGGAGGCGACGGCGAGCGACGACCGCGACCGGATCGCCCACGGCGACCGGGTGGTGCTCGTCGTCGGCGAGCGCGACGAGGCCGCCCGGGCCCTGGCGGCGGTGCGCGAGCGCGGCCTGCGCGGGCTGGTCGCGGTCGGCGGCCCGGCGGGCCTGGCGCTCGCCCACGAGCACGCCCCGGACGCCATCGTCCTCGCCGCTGCGACGAGCGACGCCGCCCTGCTCCTCGACCAGCTCAAGCACCATCCGAAGACCCGGCACATACCGGTCTGCGTCGTCGGCGAGCCGGACGCCCGCCAGACGGCGCTGCGGGCGGGGGCCGCCCGGTTCGTCGAGCGCCCCGCGGACCGGGCCGCGATCGACGGGGCGCTCGCGGAGCTGGCGGACCTGCTCGACCGGGCCGCCAAGCGCGTGCTGGTCGTCGAGGACGACGAGGCGGCTCGCGCGTCGGTCGCGCAGCTAGTCGGGGGCGACGACGTCGAGGTGATCGGCGTGGGATCCAGCGAGGAGGCGCTCGACGCGCTCGCCGAGGCGCCGTTCGACTGCGTCGTGCTCGACCTCAAGCTGCCGCGCTCGACCGGATTCGAGCTGCTGGAGCGGGTCAAGGCCGACCCGCGCCACCGAGACCTGCCGGTGATCATCCACACCGGCAAGGCGCTGACCCGCCGCGAGGAGACGCGCCTGAAGCGCTTCGCGGAGGCGATCGTCGTCAAGGACGCGGCATCGCCGGAGCGGCTGCTCGACGAGACCGCGCTCTATCTCCACCGCTCGCCGGCGGACCTCCCGGCCGACAGCCGGCGGCTGCTGGAGCAGCTGCACCAGGCGGACGCCGTCCTGCACGGGCGCAGGGTGCTCATCGTCGACGACGACGTGCGCAACGTGTTCGCGCTGACCAGCGTGCTCGAGGGCCGCGGGATGACGGTCGTGTTCGCCGAGAACGGCCGCGAGGGCATCGAGGCGCTCGACGCGGACGGCGACGTCGACCTCGTGCTGATGGACCTGATGATGCCCGAGATGGACGGCTACGAGGCGATGACCGCGATCCGCGCGCGCGAGGAGCACCGCGCGCTGCCGATCATCGCGCTCACCGCCAAGGCGATGCAGGGCGACCGCGAGCGCAGCATCGCCGCGGGGGCGTCCGACTACATCACCAAGCCGGTCGATCCCGACCAGCTGCTCTCCCTCATGCGCGTGTGGCTGTATCGCTAGCGGGCACCGAGGGCGTGGGCCCGCACGGACAGGATCTCGAGGAGCTGGAGCTAGAGCTGCTGCTGGAGGCGATCTACCGGCGCTACGGCTTCGACTTCCGCGGCTACGCCACGGCCTCGCTGCGCCGGCGCGTGTGGCGCCGGACCCACCTCGAGAGCCTGACGACGATCACCGCGCTGCACGAGCGCGTCCTGCACGACGAGGCGGTGCTCGACCGGCTGCTGAAGGACCTGTCGATCAACGTCACGGAGATGTTCCGCGACCCGTCCTTCCACCTGGCGCTGCGCGAGCGGGCGTTCCCGCTGCTGCGGACCTATCCGTTCCTGCGCATCTGGAACGCGGGCTGCTCGACGGGGGAGGAGGCGTACTCGCTGGCGATCGCGCTGCACGAGACCGGGCTGCTGGAGCGGGCGCGCATCTACGCCACCGACATGAACGAGAGCGCGCTGGCGCAGGCGCGCGGCGGGGCGTTCGCGCTGGAGCGGATGCAGGACTACACCGTCAACTACCAGCGCGCGGGCGGCGAGCGCTCGTTCTCGGAGTACTACGCGGCGCGCGGCGGGGCGGCCTTCTTCGACCCCGAGCTCGCGCGCAACATCGTCTTCGCCCAGCACAACCTCGCCACGGACCGCTCCTTCAACGAGTTCCACCTGATCGTGTGCCGCAACGTGATGATCTACTTCGGACGGGAGCTCCAGCGCCACGTGCACGAGCTCTTCCTGGACAGCCTGGCCCCGCTCGGGCTGCTCGCGCTGGGACGCAAGGAGGCCATCGCGCCCGCCGAGATCGCCGCGCGCTACGAGGCGCTCGACGCCGCCGAGAAGCTCTTCCGGCGGAGCGGCTGATGGTCGACCTCGTCGCGATCGGCACGTCGTGGGGCGGGCTGGAGGCGCTGCGCAGGGTCCTGGGCGCGCTGCCGGCCGGCTTCGCCGCCGCGACCGTCGTCGCGCAGCACCGCAGCGGCAGCGACGCGCTGCTCGGCGAGCTGCTGCGCCGCGTGTGCGCGCTGCCCGTGAACGAGGCCGAGGACAAGGCGCCGCTGCGCGGGGGCGAGGTGCTGCTCGCGCCTCCGGACTACCACCTGCTCGTCGAGGGCGACGGCGTCGCGCTGAGCGTGGACGCGCCGGTCGCGTTCAGCCGCCCCTCGATCGACGTGCTGTTCGAGACCGCGGCGGTCGCGCGCGGCGCGCGCGGCGTGGGCGTCGTCCTGACCGGGGCCAACGACGACGGCGCGGCGGGGCTGGCGGCGATCCGGCGCCGCGGCGGCATCGCGATCGTGCAGGATCCCGACGGCGCGGAGCGCTCCGAGATGCCCGCTGCCGCGCTGGCCGCCTGCCCGGATGCGCTGGTGCTGGCGCTGGAGCGGATCGGGCCGCGCCTGGCGAGCATCTGCGGGGTGCGGCGATGAGCCCCGACCTGCGCCCCGCGATCCTGCTCGTCGACGACCGTCGCGAGAACCTCGTGGCGCTCGAGGCGACCCTGGCGCCGTTGGACTGCGAGCTCGTCTCGGTGAGCTCGGGCGCGGAGGCGCTGCGGCGGCTGCTGACCGGCGAGTTCGCCGTGATCCTGCTCGACGTCCAGATGCCGGACATGGACGGCTTCGAGACGGCGCGCTACGTCAAGCAGCGCCGGCGCACGCGCGACATACCGATCATCTTCGTGACGGCGATCTCCAAGGAGCGCGAGCATGTCTTCCGCGGCTACGAGGCCGGGGCGGTCGACTACCTCCTCAAGCCGTACGAACCGGAGCTGCTGCGCTCGAAGGTCGCGGTGTTCGTGAACCTGTGGCGGGCGGGTCGCGCGCTGCGCGCCAGCGAGTCGCTTCAGCGGGCGACCTTCGACTGCGCCCCGATCGGCATGGCGCGGCTGGGCGAGGACCATCAGCGGATCGCCGCGGTGAACCGGGCGCTGTGCGAGACGCTCGGGCGCGAGGAGGCCGACCTCGTGGGCCGCACGCTCGACGAGCTCACCCACCCCGAGGATCGCGACGTCGACGCCGAGCGGCGTGCGGGGATGCTGGCGGGCGAGGAGGAGCGCTACGACGTCGAGAAGCGCCTGCTCGGGGCGCGGGGGCGGCGGATGCCGGGGCTGCTGAGCTTCTCGGTGGCCCGCAACGGCGACGGGGCCGTCGAGCCGACCGTGCTCGTGCAGGTCCAGGACCTGTCCGAGCGCAAGCGGGCCGCGCGGCAGCGCGAGGTGCTCATCCGCGAGCAGACGGCACGGGTGCACGCCGAGGCGGTGACCCGGCGTCTGGAGGCGCTCCAGCGGGTGACCGACGCGGCGCTGTCGCTGCTACCGCTCGACGCGCTGCTCGGCGAGCTGCTCGCCCGGATCGCCGAGGTGCTGGAGGTCGACAGCACCGCGATGGTGCTGCGCGACGACGACGCGGAGCAAGAGCCCGGCTACGTGATGGTGCAGGCGGCCGAGGGCGTCGACGTGCCGGTGCGGCGCACGCCGTTCGCGCCCGCCGCGGACGGCCTGGTGCAGCGTGTCGCGAGCGAGCGCCGGGCGACGATCGTCGACGACGTGGCCCGGGCGCCGGAGCTGGGGGCCGACGTGACGGGACAGGCGGCGGCGTCCCTGCTCGCGGTGCCGCTGGTGCTCGAGGACTCGGTGATGGG
>JANJUA010000159.1 GCA_024710825.1 Solirubrobacteraceae bacterium | reverse complement strand
GAGCTGGACGCCGCAACAAAGCTGGTTCCGGGACCTGTTGGGCCGCCTGATCCAGGCGACCGAGAGAGGCTTCAGCGGCCGCTACCTGCGTCCACGTCGCCGCCGACAACTGCACTGTCGCAGGCAACGGGTCAGGCAAGTAGGCGAAGTACTCGTAGTGCCGTCCCGTGACGCCGTCGGTTCCCGCGATGGGAACGAGCGTCCCAATTGGGGAGGCACTTAGCCTGGCAAGATCCACAGCAATGCCAAGTCTAACAGCGGTTTACTTGGCATCCGATGCCCTGCTGACAACACGTGTTGTGTCAGGACCGTCCGATGCCAACTATATGGCTCTCGCCCTTGTCATTCGGCTGCCGACGCCAAGTGAGGGCGGCCCAGCCACACATGGGCGAGGCAGCGTCGCGTTCGTGCGCGGGTGCTGGCGCGTGGTCGGCGTACCGCGCGTCGTCGCGCAACTGCCGCCACGAGCGCCCCCCGGAAACGCCAAGACCCCGGTAGAGGCCCGGGGTCTTGACAGAGCGGGATACGGGAATCGAACCCGTCTCTCCAGCTTGGGAAGCTGGCGTTCTACCGATGAACTAATCCCGCAAGGGCAGGAGCATCCTAGCGACTACCCTGAGCGGCTGGATGAGGCGAACCGCCGTCCCACTGGTCGCTGTGCTCGCGGTTGCCGCGCTCGTCGGGCTGCTCGTCTACGGAGTGGTCGCGAAATCCGAGGACACGACGCTCGACGAGGCCGTCCGCAACGGCGATCGTCCCGCGGCGCCGGACCTCGCGCTCCCCGTGCTCGGCGGCGCCGACCGGAAGCGCTCCCTGGCCGACCTCCGCGGCCAGGTCGTCGTGCTGAACTTCTGGGCCTCCTGGTGCGATCCGTGCAAGACCGAGGCGCCCGAGCTCCAGGACGCCCAACAGCGCCTCGAGGAGAGCGGGGACGGCACCGTCCTCGGCGTGACCTACCGGGACGCCACGCGCGACTCGCAGAGGTTCATGGAGGAGTTCGGCCTCACGTACCCCTCCGTGCGCGACGTCGATGGCCGGCTGGCGAAGGAGTACGGCACGCGCGCGCTGCCCGAGACGTTCGTCATCGACCGCGAGGGCCGCGTGGTCGCGATGTCGCGCGGCGCGGTCGACGGCCGGTTCCTCGACCGTGCGCTCGACGTGGCGCTCGAAGAAGAGCCGGCGCGGTGACACGCCGCGCCCCCCTCCTGCTCCTGCTCCTGCTGCTCTGCGCCGCGCTCGCCCTCGCCGCCGCGCCGCAGACGACCCTCTCCGACATCGAGGACGAGGTCATGTGCCCCGTCTGCGGCGTCGCGCTGAACATCGCCGAGTCGCCCCAGGCCGACGACCAGCGAGCCCTCATCCGCGACCTGATCGCCGACGGCCTCACGAAGGACGAGATCAAGACCGAGCTGGTGGCCGAGTACGGCCGCGCGGTCCTCGCCGACCCCGACGACGAGGGCTTCAGCATCGCCAACTGGCTCGTACCCGCCGCCGTCGTGATCGCCCTGCTCGGCACCGCGCTGGCGCTGGCGCCCCGCTGGCGCCGACGTCAGCGCGAAGCGGTCGCCACCGAGCCGGCCGCGGCGACCGGCCCTCCGCTCGACGCCGAGGACGCCCGGCGCCTCGACGCCGACCTCGACCGCTTCCGCTAGCCGGGTGCTCGCGCAGGCCACCGCCGACACGACCGTGATCGCCGCGTTCGCCGTCGGCTTCGTGTCGTTCGTGTCGCCGTGCGTCCTGCCGCTCGTCCCCGGCTACCTGTCCGCCGTCAGCGGCGTCTCGATCACCGAGCTGCGCGAGCGCGACCACTCGATCCTGAAGGTCCTGTGGCCGGCGATCATCTTCTGCCTGTCGTTCACCGTCATGTTCGTCGCCCTCGGCATGACCGCCACCGGCCTCGGCCAGTCGCTCAACGCCCATCGAGAGACGCTCGACAAGATCGCGGGCGCGCTCATCGTCGCGATGGGCGTCTTCTTCCTCCTCACGCCGTTCGTGCCCAAGCTCAACCGCGAGTGGCGCCCCGACGCGCTGATCAGCCGCGCGGGCTCCGGCGGCCCGCTGATCGCCGGAGCGGCCTTCGCCTTCGCCTGGACGCCGTGCATCGGCCCCACTCTCTCCTCGATCCTCGCCGCGGCGGCGACCCGGGACTCCGTCGGCCAGGGCGGCATCCTGCTCGCCTTCTACTCCGCCGGCCTCGCCATCCCGTTCCTGCTCACCGCGCTCGCCTTCAACCGCGCCACCACCGCGTTCCGCTGGCTGCGCGACCACTACCTCGTCATCACCGCCGTCTCCGGCGCCGTGCTGATCGTCATGGGCGTGCTGATCTTCACCCAGGAGCTCACACGCCTGAACGCCGAGGTCCAGCGCCTGCTCGGCGACCTCGGCCTGGACTTCATCTACTCCCTCTGACGCTCGCTACATCGCGTCGGGAGCCGAAACGCCCAGGAGGCCGAGCGCGCGCGCGATCGTCCGCTTCGTGGCGATCGACAGCGCCAGCCGAAAGTCCTCGACCTCGGCCCCGACCACGCGGCAGTCGCGGTAGAACGCCGTGAACTCCTGCGCCAGCTCGAGCGCGTACGCGGCGATCCGGTGCGGGGCGCGGCGGTCCGCGGCCTCGGCGACCTCTCCCGGGAACGCGAGCAGCTTCATGACGAGCGCCCGCTCGCCCGGCTCCAGCGGCAGCGTCCGATCGGCGAACGCGACGTCGGCCTCGTCGTGCCCCGCCTTCGCCAGCACCCCCGCGATCCGCGCGTGCGCGTACTGCACGTAGTAGACGGGGTTCTCGGCGCTCTCGCGCTTGGCCAGCTCGAGGTCCAGCTCGATGGTCGTGTCGTGCGAGCGGTGCAGCAGGAACCAGCGCGCCGCGTCGACCCCGATCTCGTCGACGAGATCGTCGAGCGTGACGAACTCGCCGCTGCGCTTGCTCATCCGCCCCGCCGCGAGCTGCACGAACTGCATGATGAGCAGCTCGAGCTCCGCCGGATCGCCGCCGAGCGCCTCGAACGCCGCCTTCATCCGGTTGATGTAGCCGTGGTGGTCGGCGCCCCAGACGTCCACGAGGCGCTGGAAGCCGCGCTCGCGCTTGTCCTGGTGGTAGGCGATGTCGGAGGCGAAGTACGTGTGCTCGCCGGAGGAGCGCACCAGGACGCGGTCCTTGTCGTCGCCGTAGGCGGTGGTCCGCAGCCACAGCGCGCCCTCGGACGTGTACGTCGCGCCCTGCTCGGCGAGGACGTCGAACGCGTGCTTGACCTTTCCCTCGTCGTGCAGCGAGCGCTCCGAGTACCAGACGTCCATCGCGACCCGGAAGCGATCGAGCGTCGCCGCCGCCCGCTCGAGCATCGCGGCGACGCCGCGCCGGCCGAGCTCCTCGAGCGAGATCTCGCCGTCGTCGAGGCTCGCGAGCTCCGTGACGTAGTCGCCCCGATAGCCGTCCTCGGGGACGTCCTCGCCGCGCGCCCGCGCCCGGATCGACTCGGCGAAGCGGCGCACCTGCGAGCCGTGGTCGTTGACGTAGAACTCGCGCGTGACCGCGTGGCCGTGCAGCTCGAGGATCCGCGCCAGCGCGTCGCCGTAGGCCGCGTTGCGCGCGTGCCCGACGTGCATCGGCCCGGTCGGGTTGGCGGAGACGAACTCGACGTTGACCCGCTCGGCCGCCGCCCGCGCGCCGCCGCCCCCGAAGGCGTCGCCCGCGGCCAGCACGCCGCGCAGCGCGTCGCCGAACCAGGCGTCGTCGAGGAACAGGTTCAAGAAGCCGGGGCCGGCGACCTCGACCTTCGCCAGCCGGTCGCCCAACCGGGCGGTCAGCTCCTCTCCCAGCCGCCCGGCAACGTCGCGCGGCGCCGCCCTCAGCACCGGCGCGAGCAGCATCGCCGCGTTGGTGGACAGGTCGCCGAAGTCCGCCTGCCTCGGACGCTCAAGCGTCGGCGTGGAGCGCGGCCCGGCCTCGGCGAGGGCGGCGGCGGCGGCGAGCACGGCGGAGCGGAGGTCGTCGAGCGGACCGGTCGAGCTGTTCACGTCACAGATGGTATGGCTCGTTGGCGAGGATCTTGTGGCCCCGCAGGAGCTGCTCCAGCAGGACGACCCGCGCGAGCTGGTGCGGCAGCGTCAGCGGTCCGAGCGAGAAGCGGTGGTCGACGCCCTCGAGCTCCAGGCCCGCCGGTCCGCCGATGACGAAGCACAGGTCGCGACCCGACTGGCGCCGCTGCTCCAGGAAGCGGCTGAACGCCAGCGAGTCGAACGTCTCGCCGTCGCGGACGAGCAGGGACACGTACGCGCGCTCGGGAATGCGCTTGGCGATCCGCTCGTCCTCGCGCACCTCGACCAGCTCCAGCCGAGCCTGGCGCGCCAGCAGCTTCTTGTAGTGCTGCACGTCGTCGACGTAGGGCGGGCGGAGGCGACCGACGGACACGACGATGAGCCTCACGACCTGAGATGCTACGGCGCATGGCTGGCGACGAGCAGGGCCCCGAGCGGCACATCAACATCCACTTCTCTCCCGAGATCATGGCCGGCGTGTACGCGAACTTCGCCAACGTCAGCCACTCGGACTACGAGTTCACGATCACGTTCGCCCGGGTCGACCACGAGGTCGAGGAGGAGGAGATCCCCGGCGTCGTCGTCAGCCGCGTGAACCTGTCGCCGCGTTTCATGCGGGAGCTGATCGACGCCATGGAGGACAACTACTCCAAGTGGCGCACGCGGGAGGGCATCAAGAGCCTGCCCGAGTTCGGTGGCGAGGAGCCGCCGCCGACCGGCCAGCAGTAGCGCCTCCGGGCAAAGCTTCCGGCGCGTTCTGCCGATACAGCGGCCATGGGCGACCCGCCCCTGCCGCTGAGAGCCCTGCTCTCCCTCGCCGCCGCGCTCGTCTGCGGGCAGCTCCTGCACGCCCTCGGCCTGCTGCCCTGGCCGGAGCTGTTCACCCGCTGGGCGTTCGCGGCCGTCGCGTTCGTCGCCGTCGTCAGCGCCGCGGTGCGCGTCGCCCGCTCGCGCGAGCATCGGCTCAAGTGGACGTTCTTCGCCATCGGCCTGACGTCGTGGTCGCTCGGGGCCGCGCTGTGGGTCCTGGTCTTCGATCGCGGGACCGCCGTCGGGGAGCTTGCGCTGTTCCTCGGCCTGTACCCGTGCGCGATCGGCTTCGTGATCCTCGACCTGCGCGGGCGCTCCCTGCGCATCTCGCGCGGAGTCGTCTCCGACGCGACGGCCGCGGTGCTGGCCGTCGCGGCGTTCGGGCTCGGGGTCGCCCTCCCGCTCGCGGTGCCGGCCGAGGCGTCGATCACGACGCTCGCCTTCCCGGTCCTGGACGTGGCGCTCGTCGGGGTCGTCGTCGTGCTGTTCACCATCGCCCGCTGGCAGCCGGGCCGCGACTGGATCGCACTCGGCGCCGGCCTGTGCGCGCTCGCGATCGGCGACCTGCTGTGGGTGGTCCAGGGCAGCGGGTGGCCGGTCGCGACGGCCACCGCCCTGTGGTCGGCCGGCGTGCTGGTCCTCGGCCTCGTCCCCTGGCTGCGGGGAAGGGCGGCGGCGCCCGCGACGATCGTCGCCCCCCGGCTGCCCTGGCCGTTCGCCTTCTTCCTCGGCTGCCTGGCGCTGGTCCTCGCCGGCAACTACGTCGAGGTCCCGCAGACGGGGGTCTGGCTGGCGGTCGCCTCGATGCTCGTCACCGTCCAGAGGACGGCACGCACCTACATCGCGCTGCGCGCCCTGCCGGAGACCCGTCGCCAGGCGCGCACCGACGAGCTCACCGGCCTGACGAACCGCCGCGGCTTCTTCGACGCGCTCGAGCAGCGCCTCGAGCGCCATCCACGCTCTCCCGCGACCGTGCTGATGCTCGACCTGGACCGCTTCAAGGAGCTCAACGACACGATGGGCCACCACACGGGCGATCGCCTGCTCGCCCAGCTCGGCCCGCGCCTGACCTCTGCGCTGCGGCCCGCCGACACGCTGGCGCGACTCGGCGGAGACGAGTTCGCGGTGCTCTGCCCCGGGGCGCCGCCGGCGGGCGCCCGGCGCGTCGCCGAGCGGCTGCAGGCGGCGCTCGACGAGCCGTTCGCCCTCGGCGACCTGCAGGTTCACGTCGACGCGAGCGTCGGGATCGCCTCGTTCCCCGAGGACGGCGCGACGCCGGCGGAGCTGCTCCAACGCGCCGACGTGGCCATGTACCAGGCGAAGGGCGGCCGCACGGAGATCGAGCACTACGACCCGGGCCGCGACGGCCACTCCCGCGACCGCCTGGCCCTGATCGGCGAGCTGCGCCGGGCGCTGGACCGCGGCGGCGAGCTCGAGCTGCGCTACCAGCCTCAGGCGTGCCTGCGGACCGGTCGGATCGTCGCGGTCGAGGCGCTCGTGCGCTGGCCGCACCCGACGCGCGGGCTGCTGCGGCCCGACGCCTTCCTCGACGCCGCCGAGAGCGCCGGGCTCATGCGCCGCATCGGCAGCGAGGTGCTCGCGCTCGCGCTCGCCCAGGCGGCGGCGTGGCGTGACGCCGGCATCGTGCTGTCCGTCGCGGTGAACCTGTCCACCGCCGATCTCGTGGACGACACCATCGGCCGCGAGATCCTCGCGCTGCTCGAGCGCCACGACCTCCCCGGCTCGCGTCTGAAGCTCGAGATCACCGAGAACACGGTGATGGCGCGCCCCGACCGGGCGATCGCCACGCTCCACGGGCTGCGCGCGCTCGGCTGCACGGTCTCGCTCGACGACTTCGGCACCGGCCACGCCTCGCTCGCCCACCTGGCGGCGCTGCCGGTGGACGAGCTGAAGATCGACCGCTCGTTCGTCGAGGGCCTGGACGCGGGCGCGCCCGGCGCCGGAGCGATCGTCCGAGCCGTGGCGCTGCTCGGCCGGGACCTGGGCGTGGCGGTCGTCGCGGAGGGCGTGGAGTCCCGTGCGGCGTGGGGCCAGCTCGTCGCGGCGGGCGCCACCGGCGCCCAGGGCTACCTGCTGTCGCCGCCACTGGCGGCGGGTGAGCTGGAGACGTGGCTGCAGGCCCGCCACGCCGCCGCCCTCGCGGTGGTCTGACCCCAGCGCCGTACCCTGGGCGACGCCATGCGCGTCGCGCTGCTCTCCGACATCCACGCCAACAGGCACGCCTTCGAGGCGGTGCTCGACGACGTCGCGACCACCGACGCCGCGGAGACGTGGTGCCTCGGCGACATCGTCGGCTACGGCGCCGAGCCGGACGTCTGCGTCGAGCTGGCGCGCAGCGCGACGGCGATCTGCCTGGCCGGCAACCACGACCTCGCGGTCACCGGCGAGCTGTCGCTGGACGAGTTCTCGCGCGGCGCGGAGATCGCCGCCCGCTGGACCCGCGACGTCATGGAGCCCTCCAACGTCGACTGGCTGCGCCGGCTGCGGCCGCTGGACGAGGACCGCTCCGTCGGCCTTTACCACGGCTCGCCGCGGGACCCGATCTGGGAGTACGTGCTCTCGGCGCTGCTCGCCGAGCTCTGCCTGGACGCGCAGCGCCACCGGATCAGCGTCGTCGGCCACTCGCACGTGGCGCTCTCGTTCGTCCGCCGCGAGGGCGAGCTGGCGACGGGCGAGCCCCGGCGCGACGGCGACGTCCTCGACCTCGCGGAGGGCGAGTGGCTGCTGAACCCGGGGTCGGTCGGACAGCCGCGAGACGGCGACGCGCGCGCGGCGTGGATGCTGCTCGACCTCGACGCGCGGACGGCCGAATGGCGGCGCGTCGACTACGACGTCGGCGGCGCGCAGGCCGCCATCCGAGCCGCCCGGCTGCCGGACTCGCTCGCCGATCGCCTCGGCTACGGTCAATGACCGTGCCACGGCCGCTCGTCCTGCTCGTCGCCCTTGTCGCCGGGAGCCTGTGCGCGACGCTCGTCGCCTGCGCGGGAGGCGACGACGAGGGCCTGCTGCCCTCCGGGCGGGCGGAGGCGATGGTGGACGAGCTCGACCGCGTCCAACGCGCGGTGCGCAACGGCGACTGCGACGCGCTCGGCGAGCGGATCGACGAGCTGCAGAGCGAGGTCAACGGGCTCTCCGCCGACGTCGACGCGCGCCTGCGCTCGCGGCTTCAGGAGGGGGTCGGCAACCTCGCGCAGATCTCGCCCGTCGCCTGCCTCGAGCGCGCCCAGACCGAGACGCAGCCGACGCAGACCACTCCGGAGCCCCAGCCCGAGACGACGACGCCGCAGACCACGCCCGAGACCACCACGCAGGAGCCGCCGGCGCAGACGACGACCGAGCCCCCGGCCGAGACGCAGCCGCAGGACCAGACGCCGCCGCCCGCGGAGACGGTGCCGCAGGACCCGGGAGGCGCGACCGCGCCCGAGACGACCGAGCCGGGCGGGACCGGCGGGGCGGAGCCGCAGCCATGACGAACGGGACCGAGATCGCCGAGCGCTACCGGATCGAGCGCCGCCTGGGCCTGGGCGGCATGTCGACCGTCCACCTCGCGCTCGACACGCGCCTGGAGCGCCACGTCGCGATCAAGCTGCTCGCCGAGCACCTCGCCGACGACCCCACGTTCGTCTCCCGCTTCCAGCGCGAGGCCCTCGCCGCCGCGCGGCTCGTGCACCCCAACGTCGTGCAGGTCTTCGACTCGGGTCTGGACGCGGTCACCGGGCGCCACTTCATCGTCATGGAGTACGTGCCCGGACAGTCGGTCGCGGAGATCCTGCGCGACCGGCCCGAGCTCGGCGTCGACGAGACGCTGGCGATCGTCGTCCAGGCCTGCCACGGGCTCGACTACGCCCACCGGCAAGGCGTCGTGCACCGCGACGTCAAGCCGGGCAACCTCATGCGGACCCCCGACGGGATCGTCAAGCTCGCCGACTTCGGGATCGCCCGCGCCGCCGATCAGTCGTCGATCACCCAGGTGGGCTCGGTCCTCGGCACCGCCGCCTACCTCTCCCCCGAGCAGGCCGCCGGTGAGGAGGCGGGGCCGCGCGCCGACCTCTACTCGCTCGGGGTCGTCACCTACCAGTGCCTCGCGGGCCGGCTGCCCTACGAGGCGAGCTCCCTGTCGGAGCTGGTGCTCAAGCAGCAGCGCGAGGCGCCCGTGCCCCTGGATCGGCTGCGCGCCGACGTCTCCCCCGCTCTGTCCCAGGCGGTGGCGATCGCGCTGTCCATAGACGCCCGCGCCCGCTACGAGAGCGCCCGGGAGATGGGCGAGGCCCTCGACGACGCCGCCCACGGCGTCGCGCCCGAGAAGGCGACGGCGGCCACGGCCTGGATCGAGCCGACCGAGACCGACGGCACCGCCGTGCTGGCGCGCACCGAGCGCACCCGGGCGCTGCCGCCGCGGACGAGCGAGCAATCGCGGGTCGCGGCGCGCGAGCCCGTCGCACGGCGGCGCACGC
>JANJUA010000152.1 GCA_024710825.1 Solirubrobacteraceae bacterium | reverse complement strand
GCGCCCGGCGCGCGCCAGCCGCGCCCGGGCGGGAAGCGCGGCGAGGTCGAGGGCGGCGTCGGCCACCCGGCGCAGCACCGCGCGGCGGCCCCCCACCGTCCCCGAGCGGCCCGACAGGAAGTCCGGCGCGTCCGGCGCGGGGCCGGGCCGCAGAGCCGCCTCGACGCGCCCGACGCTGTGGGCCGCCATCACCGGCCCGTTGGCGCAGCGGAAGCGCGGGCCGTGCGCGAGGCAGCCGGTGAGCACGCGCAGCTCGGCGGCGAGGGTCGGCGCCGCGCCCTTGCGCACGTCGAAGCGGCGGCTCGCGCGCCCGCGTGAGCGCGCGGCGCGCATGAGCGAGCGCAGGCGCGCGTCGTCCCCGGCCCGGCGGTGGTCGAGGGCGGCGCCCGCCACGTAGCGGATCCGCGGGCGCTCGGAGGCGCGCAGCCGGTCCTGCCACTCCTGCTCGTCGCCGTAGAGCTCGAGGGCCTCGTCGAACGGGCCGACCGCGGCGAACGCCCGCCGGCGGATCGTCATGTTCGCCCCCCAGGCATGCGGCGCGTCGGTGTCGCGGGGGCCGAGGTCGAGGTGCGTCACGGGCGGCTGCTCGCGCCCGCAGGTGGGGAAGGCGTGGTCCTCGATCCGCGCCAGGATCGGCCCCGTGAAGCAGTCCACGTCCGGCTCGGCGGCCGCGGCGCGGCGCAGCGCCTCCAGCCAGCCGGGCCGCACCCGGACGTCGTCGTCGAGGAAGGCCACCAGCTCGCCCTCGGTCTGCTCGATCCCGGTGTTGCGCGCGGCGTTCAGGCCCCGGGGGGCGTCGTGCACGACCACCCGCACGCCGTGCTCGGCCGCGACCGACTCGCTGGCCGGGTCGGGGCCGTCGACGACGACGAGCACCTCGGCCCCCGCCGTGCGCGCCTGCGCGGCGGCCGACGCGAGCGCGACGCGCAGGTACCCGGCGCGCTCACGGGTGGGGACGACGATCGACGCGCTCGGCAGCACCGGGCCGACGATAGGCGTTCGCCCGCCGGTCAATCCTCGGCGTCGTCCGCCATCGGGACGACGAGCACCGGGCAGCCGGCACGCCGCAGCAGGCTCGCGCTCGTCGAGCCGAGCACGAGCTGGTGCAGCCGGCCGTGGCCGCGACGGCCGACGACGATCGCGTCCGCGCCGCGCTCGGCGGCCAGGTCGGCGAGCGTGTCGGCGATGTTGAGCTCCTCCGGTACGGCGGCGGTCTCGACGGCGAAGCCGGCGGCGCGGGCGATCTCCGCCCCGTGCCGTGCCAGCTGCTCGGCGCGGTTGCCGCTCAGGGCGGTGAGCTCCTCGGCCATCGCGGGGTCGATCGGGTCGGCGAGGCCGTCGCCCCAGACGGTCGGCGTCACGGGTAGCGCGGGCTCCCAGACCGTCGCGACGATCATCGTGCGAGCGGCGAGGACGGCGCGGGCGCGCCGAATGGCGTGGGCGGCTGACGGAGAGCCGTCGTAGCCGAGGAGGATCGAGCCGGGCACGGCCTGAGTCTGTCACGTCCGCGAGCTGGAGCGTCCGGCGCGAACGTGGACACATGTCTGATTGGCGGCGCCGCCGTCTCGGCGCAAAGTGGACGCCGGCGCCTCGTTTGACGGTCGGACTCCCCGCGCCCCTCACGGAAAAGGACTTCACATGGCACGAACCGCGGCCTGGGCGACGGCCCTGGGCATGCTGGCCCTGGCGGCCGTCCCGACGACCGCCTCCGCGGCCGACAGGTCGGTCTGCGCGACCGGATGCGACTACCCGACGATCGCCGCGGCCGTCGCCGCCGCGTCCGCGGGCGACACGATCGACGTCGGCGCCGGCACGTACGCCGAGAGCGTGACGATCGACAAGGCGAACCTCACGATCGGCGGCGCGGGCGCCGAGGCGACCGTCGTCACGGGCGCGGTCGGCTTCACGCTCGGCGCGGACGCCGACGGCGTCACGCTGCGCGACCTCGGCCTGACCGGAGCCGCGGCCTCCGGCTCAGGCGTCAGGATCAGCGGCGCCGGGGTGGAGGATGTGACGCTGGCCGGCCTGCGCGTCAGCGGCAAGCAGTTCGGCATCGAGGTGCGCGGCGGCGCCTCCACGGCCGGGCTGTCGGTGCTCGACACCGTGGCGACCGCCAACAACATGGGCGCGTACTTCCGCGGCGACACCACCGGGCTCGACATAGCTCGCAGCCGCTTCGACGGCAACGACTTCGGCCTGTACGTCAACTACAAGTCGCGCGTCGGCACCGACGGCGTCCCGCTCGTCTTCGACGACGTGACGGTGAGCGACACGTCGTTCGACGGCAACTCGTTGAAGGGGATGTACCTCGAGGCGGCGAGCAACGTCGTGTTCGAGCGGTTCAGCGCGTCGCGCACGGGCACGATCGGCGTCGTCAGGTCCGGCCAGGACCCGTCCCCGCAGGCCGGGGTGGACCTCAACCTGAAGTACGGGGCCTTCGCCGACGTCCGCTTCGTCGACGGAGCGCTCGTCGACACGGTGGGCACCGCGATGACGCTGAAGGCGCGCAACGATCCCGCGCCGCCCGCCAACGTGGACTACTCGGCCGATCCGGCCCGCCTCGACGGGCTCCTCCTCGACGGGCTGACCATCACTGGCTCGGTCGCCACCGCCCACCCGGAGGCGCTCGGCCACGGCGTCATGCTCGGCAACGGCATCTCGGGCGCGCGCATCAGGAGCTCGCGCATCGTCGGCAACGAGGGCGACGGCGTCATGTCCTACGTGGACGCGCCGAACACCGTCGACGCCTCCGACAACTGGTGGGGCTGCAACGCCGGACCGGGCGCGGCGGGCTGCTCAGACGTAACCGTGCAGCCCGGCACCGCGGCGGTGCAGACCGACCCGCGCATCGTCCTCGGTTTGTCCGTCGACCCGTTCCAGGTGCATCCGGGCGAGCCGGCGACCGTCGTCGCGTCCGTCGCGAGCAACTCCGCCGGCGCGCCGGTGGGTGGCCTGCCGGAGCAGAGCATCGCGCTCGCGACGACCGTCGGCGCGCTCTCGTCGGCGGGAGGAGCCACGTCCGGCGGCGTGGTGACCGCGACGCTCAGCGGCTACGTGATCGCCAACGGCGCCGTCAGCGCCACGCTGGACGCCGAGACGGCCGTCGCCGCGGCGGGGATCGTCCCCCGGCCGACGCCGACGCCGACGCCGACGCCGCCCCCGCCGGCTCCGGCTCCCCCGGCCCCGGCCCCGGGGCCGTTCTCGGAGCCGAGCCAGGGCCCCGCCACGCCCCGTCCGACGCCCGAGCAGCGGCGCGAGGCGCGGTCCGGCGCGGCGGAGGAGCTCGGCGTGCGGGCGCGCCGGGATCCGGCGCTCGACCTCGGCCCGGCATTGGCCTTCGTACCGGCGCCGCGGACGCCGACGCGCGACACGCCGCGGATCGTCGGCAGCTCCGTCGTGATGGATCGCGGCGGCGCCGCGACGCAGGAGCTGATGGCGATCAGCTGCCCCACGGTCGACTGCGTGGCGACGACGAGCATCACGATCGCCTACACGGACCGGCGCGGCAGGCGGCGAACCGTCACGCTGCCACGGCAGTCGCTGGAGCTGGGCCAGGGCCAGGCCGGCCTCGTCAGCGTGACGCTGCCGCGTGCCGTGCGGCGGGCGATCGTCGCCGGTCGGCGGGTGCGGATGAGCGTCGGCGTGTCGCTCGCGAGCGCGGAGGGGGCGAAGCTCGGAGCCTCCGAGAGGACGTACGCGGTCAAGACGACGAAGAGGAGGGGCTCCCGCCCGAAGTAGGTTGGGCGGGTGATCCTCTTCCTCCACAACCGCTACCGGACGACGGGCGGGGAGGAGCGGGTCGTCGAAGACCTGCGCCTGCTGGTGCGCGAGCGGCTCGGCGAGGAGGCCGAGCTGCTCACGCGCGACTCGGCGACGCTCGGCCGCTCGCGCGCCGCGCTGGGGCTGCTGCGCGGCGGGCTGGCGCCGGAGGACGTGGGGGCCGCGGTCCGGCGCACCGGCGCGCGCATCGTCCACGCGCACAACCTCCATCCGTCGCTGGGCTGGCGCGCGCTCGCGGCGGCGCGCGAGGCGGGCGCCCGCGTCGTCCTGCACCTGCACAACTACCGGCTCGTGTGCGCGGTCGGGACGTGCTTCACCAGGGGCGAGGACTGCACGCGCTGCCACGGGCGCGACACCGCGCCGGGGGTCCGGCTCAACTGCCGCGGGACGGGCGCCGAGGCCGTCGTCTACGGCGCCGCCCTGGCGCTCTGGCAGCGGCGGATCGTCGGCCTCGCCGACCGCGTCGTCGTCCCGAGCGAGGCGGCGCTCCGGCGCCTCGAGGAGCTGGGTGCGCCGCTGGACCGGGCGCGCGTCGGCGTCGTCCCGCACGTCGTGCGCGACATCGCGCCGGCCCCGCGCTTCGACCCGGCCGGCCCGGCGCTCGTCGTCGGCCGGCTCGCGGTGGAGAAGGGCGTCGACGTCGCGATCGCCGCGGGCCGCCTCGCGGGCCGCCCGCTCGTCGTCGCCGGCGACGGGCCGGAGCGCGCCCGCCTGGAGGCGCTGGCCGCGGGCGCGGAGGTCAGCTTCGTTGGGCGGGTGGAGGCGAGCCGCCTCGCCGAGCTGCGGGCGCGCGCGTCCGTGGCGCTCGTGCCGTCGCGCTCGGCGGAGACCTTCGGCCTGGCGGCCGCCGAGGCGATGGCGGCCGGGCTGCCGGTCGTCGCGTCGCGGATCGGCGCGCTGCCGGAGCTGGTCGACGCGCGCGGCCTCGTCGCGCCGGGCGACGCCACGGCGCTGGCCGACGCGATGGCCGCGGTGCCCGGCGACGCCGCGGAGGTCGGCCTCCGGCGGGTCGCAGAGCGCTGCGGCGCCGACCGAGTCGCCGGCGCGCTGGCCGAGGTCTACGCCGCGGCTACTGCGCCCCGTACTGCATGAGCGTCACGCGCGTGCGGATCCTCGGCTCGTCGGCGTGGCTCTCGCTCATCCGCTGCGCCGCGGCGGTCTCCTCCGCCAGAACCCGGTCGAGCGTGTCGACCAGGATGGCGCGGACGTTCTCCCAGCCGCGCTCGTCCAGGATCAGCGGCGTGTGGGTGAGGTGCGGGTCGGGCCGCTGCTCGAAGGCCTCGCCCTGGAGCGCCGCCATGAGGTCGCGCTGCGTGACCTGCGCGAACCTGACCCCCAAGGCGTGGCGCGCGGTGGTCGGCAGGACCTTCCACTGCTCCGGCTCGACCACCAGGCGGCGCTTGCCCCGGTACACGTGCTCGATCGCGCCGCGCACCGGCCGGGCCTCGATCTGCTCGATGCAGTCGAGCTGGTGCAGGATCTTGACGTGGTAGGCCACGTTCGCCACCGGTAGCCCGAGCTCGTCGGCGATCCTGCTGGGGCTCGCCGGACGCTCGTCGAGGATCGAGAGCACCCGGGCGCGCAGCGGGTTGATCAGCGCCTTCGCCATCCGGCTGTCGTAGAGGACTGCCGTGTTGCCGTTGTCGGTCATCTCGTTCCTTCTCACGTTCGCCGTGGGCGGACCTTACACAGGTTCGGCCGAGAAGGAAACGTCCGTGTGTCCTGTTCCGCATCGGTCAAACGGCCAGCGCCGCCGGGCTTCGTCCGGATCGCGCCGGCCGGTGCCGATGACAGGCACGACCGGGGCCAAGGAGGTCCCTCGGAGCGACGGATTGCGGGGCCATGGACGGCGACGGGAAGACGGCACGGAGGCGAGTCGGGCTGCGGCGGAGCATCGCGCTCACCGCGATCTCGCTGGCGATGGTCCCCGTCGCGCTGCTCGCCGCCGGCGCGGAAGCCGAGCTCCCGCCTGCCTCGTCGCGCTACGCGCTCGGGTCGACGGGCATGGTCGTCGCCCACGACATCGCGCTGCGGCACTGGGGGGGCGAGGCGTGCGGCGGCCGGGTCGAGGTCGTCTGGGGCACCGACGAGCCATCGATCAACGCTCGCTCGTACTGGGCCAACCCGCGCTCCGCCTACGACCATCCCCAGCTCAACGTCCAGTGCCGCGTCGTCTTCAACACCGCCCTGGGGTTCAGCTGGGAGAAGTTCTGCACGGTCTACGTGCATGAGTACGGCCACCTGATGGGCAGGCCGCACGTCGAGGACGGCGGCGATGTCATGTCGCCGATCTATCGCGCCCCTCTGGAGGCCTGCGCCGCAACGCCCGACCCGGCGGCGGCGCCGGAGCCGGCTGCCGCCTCTCGCACGCTCACCGAGAGCGACGCGCCGGCGGCGCAGCCGCGGCGCCGTCCGTCGCGGCGCTCCGCCGCGCGTGCGCTGCGCCGGCGGTCGAAGGCCAGGGCGGCGGCCGCTCCGGGTCCGCTGCGCACGTGGTCGAGCGAGCCGCGGGTGCACTGAGCGCCGAGCGCGGGCTTGATAGCTCGACCCGTTTCTGGACGGATGATCGATTGGTAAACAGCGTCGCATCGTGATCTGGTGTGGTGAGCCCGCGGCACGGACGTGCCGCGGCCGCCATCCGCGGAGGTGTCCGCGGGTCGCGAAGACTCTCCACCCGGAGGACGAACGGCAATGGAAGCTTCTGTGCGAACTCGCACGCCCCTGCGGGGGCTGATACTGGGCGCTGCGCTGGCGGTCGCCGGATCCGGTGCCCTGGCGGGCGCCGCGACGGCGGCGACGGTGACGGTCTGCAAGGACGGCTGCGATCACTCGACGATCGGCGCCGGCATAGCGGCAGCGACCGCAGGCGACGCCGTGGCGGTCGGGCCCGGCACGTACGCGGAGGACGTGATCGTCAACAAGGCGGTCACGCTCACCGCCACGGGCGGGCCCGGTGTCACCACGATCGAGGGCCCGATCGGCGGTGAGCCCGCAACGGTGAGGATCGCCGCGAGCAACGCCGTCGTCGAGGGCTTCACGATCACCCGCGCCGGCAACGACGACTGGAACAACCCGGATCTGAACGTCATCGGCGTCGCGATCCAGGGCCAGGCCACCACCGGCGCGACGTTGCGCGACTCGATCGTCATCGGCAACCGCAACGGCATCGACGTCAACGACAGCAGCGGCCACTTCATCCTGGGCAACGACGTCCGCGGGAACAGGACCGGTCTGATGCTCCGCAACCGGACCGACGACCTGACCGTCGCGAACAACGCGATCACCGACAACCAGACGGTCGGCGTCCTCTTCCTCGACGCCAGCCTGGGTACCAACGTGCCGCTCCAGCAGGCGCTCGGGTCCACCTTCGTCGGCAACGCCATCGCCGACAACTGGTGGGGACAGGTCGTCGACCGCCAGACCGGCGGCGCGCTGCCGGCCCCCGGAGACAACCCGAAGGACTTCCGGGGCAACTGGCTCGGGACCGACCAGCCCGTCGTCTCCACCGAGGACAGTGGGGAGCCGCCCTACGTGGAAGGCCCGGATCGCCCGAACGGGCCGGTGCCGACGGTCCTCGGCCCGGCCTCCGGCAACATCGGCTTCGGCGCGTTCCTCTGGACGGGGACCGACGGCGATCCCGGCCCCGGCTTCGTGGGCGACGCCTCGCAGGTCGGCGTGAGCGCGGACAGCCTCCTGATCGGCGCGTCGCCGGTGCAGGAGGCGATCGATGGGGTCGAGAGCGGCGGCACGATCCACCTGCTCGCCGGCGAGTACGCCGGGAACCTCGAGGTCGACAAGCCCGTGGCGATCGTCGGGGCCGGCCGGGACGCCACGACGCTCACCCCCGCGGCCGACGTCGCCGGCGCCAACGCGTGGATCACGGTGCTCGACGGCCGGCGCCTGGATCTGTCGGACGTGACGCTCGACGGCGCCGGGCGCAGCATCGCCAACGGCATCCGCTATCGCGACGGGTCGACGGGCCGGATCGAGCGGGCGACCTTCCGCAACATCAACGGCGGGCGCGTCACCGGGATCGCCGTCACCACGAACAAGGGCGGCGCGCCGGATCCGGCGTCGATCGACCTCCAGGTGACCGGCTCGCGGTTCGAGAACGTCGGCCGCATCGGCGTGCTCTTCAAGGGCACGGACGTGACGGGCGCGTTCCGCGACAACGTCTACGTCGGCAAGGGCGCGGGCGACTACCTCGACTACGGCGTCGAGGTGGCCGCGGGGGCCGAGGTCGAGGTCGTCGGCAACACGATCACCGGCAACCTCGGCAACGCGAGCGACGAGATCTCGGCCGCCGTCTACGTCAGCTCCTTCCACGCCCCGGGAAGCGTCGCGACGGTGAAGGGCAACACCCTCACCGGCAACATGGTCGGCCTGTACGTGGGCTACCAGGCCTACGCGGACGACAGCCAGGTGTCCGCGCGCGGCAATCGCATCGTGGGCAACGGCCGCGACGGCGTCTACGTGGCGCCCGGCGTCAGCGGGACCGTGGACGTCCGCGACAACTGGTGGGGCTGCAACGCCGGCCCCGCCGGCAGCGGCTGCGACTCGGTCACCGGCGCCGCCACCGCGAGCACGTGGACGGTGCTCGGCGCATCGGCCGCGCGGCCGACGATCGGCGCGTTCGACTCGACGCCGGTCTCCGGCGACCTGAGCCGCAACTCGGCGGGCGCCGCGATCGCCGGCGGAGGCGTCCCGAGCGGCACGTCCGTCGCGTTCTCGACGTCGCAGTGGTTCGTCACGCCTACCGCGGCGACGGCGGACGGGGTGGCGCAGGGGACGCTGTCGAGCACCGCGCAGCCCGGCACCGCCACCGTGACCGCCGAGCTCGACGGCCAGCGGGCGTCGACGACCGTCACGGTCCCGTACCCGCCGGCGCCCGGGCCGACGCCGGGGCCGACGCCGCCGACGCCTCCCGCCCCCAGCCCGGACACGCCCCCGGCGCCGGTCGCGCCGGAGGCCTCGCGCAGCCCGGCGACGCCGTCGGAGGAGCAGGTCGAGCGGGCCGGCGAGAGCGCGCGGTCGACGCTCGGCGACAAGCCGGTGAGCCGGGACAGGTCGTTCGACCTGGGCGGCACGTTGGTGTTCGTCCCGACTGCGGGCGCCGACGGCCGCGGGCCCTCGGCGCGGGTGCCGGTGATCGACGGGGACACGGTTCTCGTCAACCGCCGCTCGGCGCGGCGCGGCGCCGATCAGGTGCTGATGGCGCTGTCGTCTCCGATCGGCGGCGGTGAGGCCGCCGTCGAGCAGTCGGTCAGGATCGGTGGCCGGACCTACCGCCTGCCGGTGCAGGAGCTCCGGCTCGAGGAGGGCGGCACCGAGCGCGTCGCGCTGCCGCTGACCAGGCGGATGCGCCGGGCGCTGGCCCAGGGCCGCAAGGTCACGCTGACGCTGACGATCACCGTCGTCGACGGCCAGGGCAACGAGTCCAAGCAGACGAAGACCTACACGGTCGAGTCCCCGAAGAAGGCGAAGAAGGCGAAGAAGGCGAAGAAGGGCAAGAAGGGCCGCCGGTAGCGCCGGGGGTCGCGGGGGCCGCCGCGGTCCACGCGCGGCGGCCCCCGGGTGAACGACGACCCTGGGCCGCGGCG
>JANJUA010000130.1 GCA_024710825.1 Solirubrobacteraceae bacterium | reverse complement strand
CAGCTGGAGCTGGGTCGGGGTGAGGCCGTGCCGCTTGGCGGCGTCCCACATCTGCACGCGCAGCGCCTGCCCGACGCGCTCCAGCGCCGCCACGAGCTTGGCGTCGAGGTCCGGCGGGGCACCGGGCGGCAGGGTCAGCTCGTCGACGGGCAGGCGCTCGGACATGGTCCGACATATCGTATGACTCCTACGAACAGGAGGCCCCGTGACCAAGCTCGCCGTCGTCTACTCCGATCCCAACTGCCCCTTCTGCTACGCCACGGAGGAGCGCCTGCACGCACGCGGTCTCGACCATCTGGTCGAGTGGCGCGGCGTCCAGCACGCGCCGCACCTCCCCGTGCCGATGGCGTCGGCCGACCTCGTCCTGAGCCAGGAGCTGCCGGCCGAGGTGCGCGCGATCCGGACGCGCGCCTCCGAGATCCCGATCGCCGTGCCGCCGGGCAAGCCGAACACTGCGCTCGCCATCGGCTACGGGGCGGCCGCCCTGCGCGCCGACGCCGACGCGGGCCGGCGGTTCGTCCGCTCGCTGTACGCGGCGTTCTGGACCGCCGGGCGCGACATCTCCGATCCGCTCGTCCTCGACGCGCTCGCCGCGGAGTCCGGCCTCGGCGACCTGCGGCCCGATCCCGCCGCCGTCGCCGTGGCGGAGCGCTGGCAGGAGAGCTGGCGCCGCACGGGCCTCGGCGGGGTGCCGTTGCTGGTGCGCGGCGACGGCGAGGTCCTCTACGGGCTGGTCGACACCGACGAGCTGGCGGCGTTCCTCGCGGCGGACGCCCCCGGCGCGTAGATCGACGTCGTCCGGGTATGACGGCGGCATGGGCATCATCGGCTGGATCGTTCTCGGGCTCATCGCCGGCGCCATCGCCAAGGCCATCATGCCGGGCGACGACCCCGGCGGGATCCTCGGCACCATGGTCATCGGGATCCTGGGCGCGATCGTCGGCGGGCTGATCGCCAGCGCGCTCGACATCGGCGACCTCGACGAGTTCTTCGACATCGGCACCTGGGTCATCGCCATCCTTGGGTCGCTGCTGCTGCTGGCGATCTACCGCGCGGTCGTCGGGCGCCGATCGCCCGCACCCTGAGCGAGACCCGGCCGCGCCCGCGTCAGCGCGGGTGGCGGGCGGCGAGCGCCGCGGCGAGCTCGTCCAGCTCGTCAGCCGGTTCACGCCGGACCTCGACCAGCCGGCGTGGGAGATCCTCGCCCGCGAAGCGGGGGCCGACGACCGCCCCGACGAGAGCGGCGACCGCTGCGGTGTCGCCGCCGTGGCGCACGGCGTCGGCAAGCGCGGCGTCGAGCGACGACGGCGCGCCGGCGACGACGTGGACGACGGCCGCCACGGTCTGGACGGCGTCCGGCGGGGCCCCGTCGAGCCGAGGCTCCCACGTGCCCGCACAGGCGGCGAGGACCGGGGCGAGCGCGGCGACCGGGCCGGCGCGGGCCTCCCGCTCGGCTGCCGCGACCGCGTCGCGGGACTCGATGCCTGCGGCCGCCATCGCAGCCACGACGCACGCGGCGCCGAGCGGTCCCGGCCCCGCGTGGGTGGGCCGCGCCAGCCGCAACGCGAGCTTGCGCCGCCCCCGCGCGTCGCGCCGCGGCACGGCCCACCCGGCGGCGGGAGCGCGCAGCGCCGCGCCGTTGACGGCGTCGAGCCCACGACCGGCGGGTGCCGCCTCCCGCACGCGCCGCTCGACCTCGTCGTCGCCCGCCCCCAGCACCCGCGCCGCGAGCAGCAGCTCGTCCGTGCCGTCGAGCGTGGACGCCCGCGATCGGCCCAGCGCGTCCCCCGCGCAGAACGCCGCCAACGCCGCCCCGATGAGCGCCGCCCGCTCCGGGTAGGCGATCATGCGACGGCCACCACCATGGACTCGCTCCGCGGACAGCTCCTCATAGCCGGCCCCACTCTGGAGGATCCCAACTTCCGGCGCACCGTCGTCCTCATCTGCGTCCACGGCGAGGAGGGCGCGCTCGGGCTCGTCCTCAACCGGCCGTCGGAGCTCATGCTCGGCGACGCGGTCCCCGAGCTGACCGGCGCCCTCGGCAACCAGGGGCGGCTCTGGCTCGGCGGCCCGGTGGCGCCCGACAGCGTCGTGCTCCTGGCCGAGTTCGTCGAGCCCGGCGAATCGCTCGTCATCGCCGGCGAGCTCGGCCTCGTCACCGACGGCGCCGGCCTGGACTCGCTCGGCGAGCGCACGCGGCGGATGCGCGCCTTCGTCGGACACGCGGGCTGGGCCCCCGGCCAGCTCGACGCCGAGGTCGAGCGCGACGACTGGATCCTCGCTCCGCTCCGCGCCGCCGACCCGTTCGACCAGGCCGCCGAGACCATGTGGTCCGGCGCGCTCGAGGCCATGGGCGGCCGCTTCGCGCTGGTCGCCCGCATGCCGGAAGACCCCTCTCTGAACTGAGACGCCGGCGGTTAGGCTCCCGCGATGCGCGACGACCTCGGCTTGAGCTACGCCCAGCGGTACTTCACCCGGGGCATCCCCCGCGACGCCCTCCCCGCCGAGCCGATGCCGGCCCAGGCCGCCTACCAGCTCGTCAGCGACGAGCTCGCGCTCGACGGCAACCCGAAGCAGAACCTCGCGAGCTTCGTCACGACGTGGATGGAGCCGGAGGCCCAGCGGCTCGCCGCGGACGTCCTCGACAAGAACCTCGTCGACAAGGACGAGTACCCGCGCACGGAGACCATCCACCGGCGCGTCATGGCGATGCTCGGCGGCCTGCTGAACGCGCATCCCGACGAGGAGCCCGTCGGCACGGCGACCGTCGGCTCCAGCGAGGCGATCATGCTCGGCCTCGTCGCCCACCGCGAGAGCTGGCGCAAGCGCGGCGACGGCACCGGGCGCCCGAACATCGTCTGCAGCGGCCTCGTCCACACCTGCTGGGAGAAGGCCGCCCGCTACTTCGACCTGGAGCTGCGCCAGGTGGCCCCCGAGCCGGGCCGCTACGTGCTCGACGCCGAGCGCGTGAAGCCGCTCGTGGACGAGAACACCGTCGCGGTCGGCGCGATCCTCGGCAACACCTTCACCGGCGAGGCCGACGACGTCGCCGGCATCGACGCGATGCTCCGCGAGCTGCCCTACGACGTGCCGATCCACGTCGATGCCGCGAGCGGCGGCTTCGTCGCCCCGTTCCTCGTGCCGGATCTCGCCTGGGACTTCCGGTTGGCGCAGGTGCGCTCGATCAACGTCTCCAACCACAAGTTCGGGCTCGTCTACCCCGGCATGGGCTCGGTCGTCTTCCGCGACGAGTCGGTCGTCGACCCGTCGCTGGTCTTCGACATCACCTACCTCGGCGGCAGCGCGCCGACGTACTCCCTGAACTTCTCGCAGTCCAGCCAGGGAGTCGTGCTCCAGTACTACAACTTCCTGCGCCTCGGCCGTGAGGGCTACGGCTCGATCATGGCGGCGATCGACTCCAACGCGAAGGCGCTGCGCGCCCGGCTGAGCGACATGGGCGTCTTCGACATGATCGGCGAGGAGACGTTCATGCCGGTCATCGCCGTCGCGCTGAAGGACCCGTCCGACACCGACGTGTTCACGCTCTCGGCGCGCATCCGCGAGGCCGGCTGGATCGTGCCCGCCTACAAGCTGCCCCCGAACGCCACGGAGGTCGCGGTGCTCCGGATGGTCGTGCGGGAGAGCTTCTCGCGCGACATGGTCGACCTGCTCGGCGACGACGTGGAGCGTGCCCTCGGGCGGGCCCGGGGAGCCGACGTCGAGACGCCCGACAACCCGCACCGCCCCATCTGCTGACGCTGCCGGCCCCGTCAAGCGGGTACGGGCCGGAGGTGGTCGCCACCGCCCCCGGCCTCTCCTACGCCGACCCGTACGCGCTCGCGGTCGTGTTCGTCGGCGTCGCGGTCTTCGCGGCCATCGGCGCCCTCTCGCACGAGAAGGATCGCGCGTTCTCCGCCAGCCTCATCTACCTCGTGCTCGGGCTCGCGGCGGCGGTCGGCATCGAGGCGCTCGACGTCGGCTGGATCGATCCGATCGACGACGCGGAGATCTTCGAGCACGCCTCCGAGCTGGCCGTCATCGTCGCGCTGTTCGCCACCGGGCTGAAGCTCGAGCGCGAGCTGACCGTCCGCGGCTGGAGCAACGTCCTGCGGCTGCTGCTCGTCGCGATGCCGCTGACGATCGGCGCGATAGCGCTGTTCGGCGGCGTCGTGATGGGGCTGTCGGCCGGGGCCGCGATAGCGCTCGGGGCGATGCTCGCCCCCACCGACCCGGTGCTCGCGGGAGACATCGGGGTCGGGCCCCCCGGCGACGAGGAGGAGCGCGAGCCGAACTTCTCGATCACGGGCGAGGCGGGGCTCAACGACGGACTCGGCATCCCCTTCCTGCTGCTCGGCGCGGCCATCGCCACCGACGGCAGCCTGGTCGACTGGCTCCTGGCCGACGCGCTCTACGGCGTCCTGGGGGGTCTCGCGATCGGCGCGGCGCTCGGCCGGGCGGTCGCCGCGCTCGCGGTGCCGCTGCGCAACCGGCGGCTGCTGGCCTCCGAGCTCGACGGCTGGCTGGCGATGGCGACCGTGCTGCTGATCTACGGCGCGGCGGAGGTCGCGAGCGTCTACGGCTTCCTGGCCGCGTTCGCCGGCGGCGTCGCGTTCCGCCGCTACGAGCACACCCACGAGTACAACCGCTCGGTGCACGACGGCGCCGAGGTCGTCGAGAAGTTCGGCGAGCTGGCGCTGATCCTCCTGCTGGGCTCTTCGCTGACGCTCGCGGGCCTCGAGGTGCCGGGGGTCGAGGGCTGGCTGCTCGCACCGCTGCTGCTGCTCCTGATCCGCCCCGCGGCGGTGCTGTTGAGCCTCGTCGGGACCGGCGAGCCGCCCGGCCACCGGCTGTTCGTCGCCTGGTTCGGCGTCCGTGGGATCGGCTCGCTCTACTACGCGGCCGTCGCCGTCGGCCTCGGGGTGTTCACCACCGTGGAGGAGCGCACGCTGTTCTGGACGGTTGCCGCGGTGGTGATAGTCTCGATCCTCGTCCACGGGATCACGGGCGCGCCGCTGGGCCGCCGCTGGCTCGGGGAGAGGCGGGCGCCGACGTAGCTCCCCCGTCCGGCGGGTTCTTTCGGCCGGCCGATGGACGCACGCGCGCATTGCCTGCACACTGCTCGCGATGCAAGCCACCTCGAGAAGGTCGTGCCTCTCCGTGCCCGGCTCCTCTCCGAAGATGCTCGGAAAGGCCGCCGCGCTGAGCGCCGACGAGATCGTCATCGACCTGGAGGACGCCGTCGCCCTCGACGCCAAGTCCGACGCCCGCGGCGCCGCGCTCGCCGCGCTCGACGGCTGGACCGGGCCGACCGCCGCCGTGCGCGTGAACGCGCCGCGCACCCCGTGGTGCCACGAGGACGTCGTCGCGATGGCGGGCGCCGCGCGGCTCGTGTCGATCGTCGTCCCCAAGGTCGAGAGCGCCGGCGACGTCGCATTCGTCGAGCGGCTCCTCGACGGCGCCGAGGCAGCCGCCGGGCGCGAGCGCCCGCTGCGCGTCCAGGCCCTGATCGAGACGGCCGAAGGGCTGCTGCGGCTCGACCAGATCGCCTCCGCCTCGAGCCGCCTCACCTCGTTGATCCTGGGCTACGCCGACCTCGCGGCCTCGCTCGGCGGCGACCGCCGACCGGCGGACTGGCTCCCGGCGCAGCACGCCCTCGTCGTCGCGGCGCGCGCCAACGGGCTCCAGGCCATCGACGGCCCGTACCTCGGCACGGCCCCCGACGAGGGCTTCCTGGAGGCGGCGCGCCACGCGGTCCGCCTCGGCTTCGACGGCAAGTGGGCCATCCACCCGTCGCAGCTCGCGGCGCTCGACGACGCCTTCAGCCCCACCGACGAGGAGGTCGCCCACGCACGCGCCGTCGTCGACGCGCTGGCGCGCGCCGAGGCGGAGGGCCACGGCGCGGTCGCGCTCGACGGCCAGATGCTCGATGAGGCCCTGCGCGCGGCGGCGCTGCGCACGCTCGCCCGAGCGGGGGCGACGGCATGAGCCGGGTCGGCGGCCCGTTCTTCGAGGACCTCGAGGTCGGCCAGACGTTCGCCGGCGCCCCGGCGGTGACGTTGACGGCCGGGCACGCGGCCGTGCACCAGGCGATCCTCGGCGACCGTCTGCGCCTCGCCCTGGACGCCGAGCTGTCCGGGCGCGTGCTCGGCACGCCCGGGACGCTGGCGCATCCGGGGCTCGTCTGCGACGTGGCGATCGGCCAGTCGACGCTCGCCACCCAGCGGGTCATCGCGAACCTCTTCTACCGCGGCCTCGTGCTGTACCGCGCCCCTCTCATCGTCGACACGCTGCACACGACCAGCGAGGTGGTGGCGCTGCGCCAGAACCGGCCGCGCCCCGGACGCGCCGCGACCGGCCTGGCCGCGCTGCGCATCCGCACGGTCGACCAGGAGCGGCGTGCCGTCCTCGACTTCGTCCGCTGCGCGATGCTGCCGCTGCGCGATCCCGACGGCGTCACAGGGCGCGACGACGAGCTGGACGCGATCTCGTCGGAGCTGGACCTGGGCGCGGCGACCGCGATGCTCGCCGACTGGCGCCTCGACGAGCTCCGCGCCAGCACCGACGGCCCGCAGCTCGCGGACCTCTCCGAGGGCACGACCTGGGAGCTCGAGGGGGGCGACGTGGTCAGCGGCGCGCCCGAGCTGGCCCGGATGACGCTCAACGTCGCCATGGCCCACCATGACGCGAGCGCCAACGGCTCCGGGCGCCGCCTCGTCTACGGCGGGCACACGATCGGGATCGCGGCGTCGCAGGTCAACCGCGTGCTCCCCGACCTGGTGACCATCGTGGCCTGGCACTCCTGCGACCACCTCGCGCCCGTCTTCGAGGACGACACGCTGCGCAGCTCGGTCGAGGTCGAGCGCGTCGAGCCGCTGGCGGCCGGAGGCGGGCTCGTCCACCTGCGCTCACGCGTGCGCGCCGAGGGCGTCGCCGGCGCCAACGACGTCCTCGACTGGCGCCTCGTCGCCGTGATGGCATGAGCAGCGCGGTCCTGTCCGGCATGCGGGTCGTCGAGGGCTCGGCGTTCGTGGCCGCCCCGCTGGGGGGCATGACGCTGGCGCAGCAGGGCGCCGACGTCATCCGCTTCGACCAGATCGGCGGCGGCCTCGACCACGAGCGCTGGCCGCTGGCCGCCGGCGGCCAGAGCCTGTTCTGGGCGGGGTTGAACAAGGGCAAGCGCTCCATCCAGCTCGACCTGCACTCCGACGCGGGCCGCGAGCTGGCCACGGCGCTGATCGCGGCGCCCGGCGAGGGCGGCGGCCTGTTCCTCACGAACTTCCCGGCCCGCGGCTGGCTCGGCTTCGACAGACTGCGCGCGGAGCGCCCCGATCTCGTCATGGTCGCGCTCACCGGCAACCCGGACGGCAGCAGCGAGGTCGACTACACCGTCAACCCCGCCACCGGGTTCCCGTGGGCCACCGGGCCGCGCAACCTCGCCGAGCCGCTCAACAGCGTGCTGCCGGCGTGGGACGTGGCGATGGGGACGCTCGCCGCCGTCGGCCTGCTCGCCGCCGAGCGGCACCGCAGCCGCAGCGGCGAGGGCCGGCTCGTCAAGCTCGCGCTGTCGGACGTGGCCTTCGCGATGGTCGGCAACCTCGGCCGCATCGCCGAGGCGCAGCTCGGCGGACAGGATCACCCCAAGGACGGCAACTACCTCTACGGGGCGTTCGGGCACGACTTCGAGACCCGCGACGGGCGCCGCCTGATGGTGGTCGCGCTGACCGCGCGCCAGTGGCGGGCGCTGCGCGACATCACGGGGATCGGCGAGGCGTGCGAGAGCATCGAGCGCGCGACGGGGCACGACCTCGGCACCGAGGCGGGCCGCTTCGAGGCGCGCGACCTGATCGCGGCGCTACTGCGCCCCTGGTTCGCGTCCCGGGAGCTCGGCGCCATCCGCGAGCTGTTCGCCGGCACCGGCGTCTCCTGGGGGCCGTACCAGACGTTCCGCCAGCTCACGGAGGAGGACCCGCGCTGCTCACCGGCCAACCCGATGTTCGAGGAGGTCGAGCAGCCGGGCATCGGGCGCTACCTGATGCCGGGGTCGCCGCTGTGGTTCGAGGGCATCGAGCGCCTCCCGGTGCGGCGGGCGCCGGTCCTGGGCGAGCACACCGAGGAGATCCTGGCCGAGGTGCTCGGCCTCAGCGCCGCGGAGATCGGGCGCCTTCACGACCACGGGACGGTTCAGGGACCGAACCCGTAGGGTTCACCAGGCAAATCGCGGCAGGGGGTAACAGGAGTGAGTGATGTGCTGGCCGGCTCGGCGTCGACGGCGGAGCCCGGTCGGGTCAGGGGCGTCGTCATCTTCGTCTCCGACACCGACCGCTCGCTGAAGGTCTATCGCGACGTCCTAGGTCTGCCGGTCGGACGCCTGCCCGACGAGGAGCAGGCCGCGCAGCGGCTGGCGGACGGGTTCGGGCTG
>JANJUA010000019.1 GCA_024710825.1 Solirubrobacteraceae bacterium | reverse complement strand
CTCCTCGGCGTAGGCGACGAGCGCCGCCACCGCCCCGTGCGACAGCACGAAGGCGTCCGAGCGCGGGTGCAGCTTGAAGCCGACGGCGCCGGCCGCGATGCAGCGGCGCGCCTCGGGCAGCGGGTCGCCGGCGTTGGGATCGATGCGGGCGAACGCCCGCAGCCGCGCCGGGTGGGCGGCGACCTCGGCGAGGACGCGGTCGTTGGCGGGCGGGTAGCCGTCGGGCTCGGCGGTGGTGAAGACGACGGCGCGCTCGACGCCCGCGCGGTCCAGGCCCGCGAGCAGCTCGTCGACGCTGCCCGTCACCCCGTCGGGATCGCGGAAGCCCGTGTGCGTGTGGACGTCCAGCCATTCGACGCCGGACGGCAGCAGCGCGCAGCGCGCCGCGTCCAGCAACGGCGCCAGCACGTCGTCCCACGGCTCTCCGGGCACGGCCACGGCGAGACAGGGTACGGGCCGGTGCGGTTGCCACCTCCGTCGGCGACGACGACAATCGGGCGAATGGAGAGCTCCGATCGGCTCACCGGGCTGGACGCCTCGTTCCTGCACCTCGAACGCGACGGCCGCACGCACATGCACGTCGCCTCCGTGCTCGTGTTCGAGGGGACCGCGCCGGGCTACGTCGAGCTGGTCGACCACATCGCGTCGCGGCTGCACCTCGTGCCGCGCTACCGCCAGCGGCTGGCGGACGTCCCGCTGGCGCAGGGCAGGCCGATGTGGGTCGACGACCCGCACTTCCACCTGCGCTACCACGTGCGCCACACGGCCCTCCCCCGTCCCGGCGACGACGCGGCGCTGAAGACCCTCGCCGGCCGGCTGTTCGCCCAGCCGCTGGACCGCTCCAAGCCGCTGTGGGAGCTGTGGCTGGTCGAGGGCCTGGAGGGCGACCGCTTCGCCGTCGTCGGCAAGACGCACCACGCGCTCGTCGACGGCGTGTCGGGGATCGACATCACCACGGTCCTCTTCGACACGGCGCCCGATCCCGCGCCGGTGCCGCCGCCGACGGAGCCGTGGACGCCGCGGCCGCTGCCGACGCGCGCCGAGCTGCTGGCGCGGGCGCTGCTCGAGCGGACCACCGCCCCGAACGAGGCGGCGCGGGGCGCGCGGGCGCTGGCACGGGCGCCGCGGCGGGTGCTCGGCGGCCTGCGCGACGAGCTCGTGGGCATGGGCGCGCTGGCCTGGACGGGGCTGCGGCCGGCGCCTTCGACGCCGTACAACGTCCGGATCGGCCCGCATCGCCGGTTCGAGTGGGTCGACGCCGAGCTGCCGACGTTCAAGGCGGTCAAGAACGCGCTCGGCGGCACGGTCAACGACGTGGTGCTGACCGTGGTCGCGATCGCGCTCGGGCGCCATCTGCGTGCCAACGGGCACGACACCGACGGGCTCGTCCTGCGCGCGCTGGTTCCCGTCTCGGTGCGCACGAGCGGTGAGCACGGGGCGATGGGCAACCGGGTGGCGGCCATGTGGGCGCCGCTGCCCGTCGGGGAGGCCGACCCGGCCGCCGCGTACGCGATCGTGCGCGACGCCATGGAAGCGGTCAAGGCGAGCGGCGAGGCGGTCGGCGCCCAGGCGCTCACGGAGCTGGCGAGCTTCGCCCCGCCGACGATCCTCAGCCAGGCCGCGCGGCTGCAGTCGCGTCAGCGGTTCTTCAACGTCGTCGTGACGAACGTGCCGGGGCCGCAGTTCCCGCTGTACCTGCTCGGCCGGCGGCTCGAGCGGCTCTACCCGGTCGTCCCCCTGGCCGCGAACCAGGCGCTCGGGATCGCGGTCGTCAGCTACGACGGACGGATCGGGTTCGGGCTGCTCGGCGACCTCGACGCCCTCCCCGACCTGGATATGCTCGCGGGCATGCTCGGCGCGTCGATCGACGACCTCGCCCGCGCCGCCGGCGTCCGGCGGCGGCGCCGTCCCCGCACGACGGCCGGCGTCAAGTGAGGCGCGCGCTCTCGCTGCTGCTCGCGGTCGTGATCGCGTTCGCCAGCGTGGTCGCCCTGCTCGCCTTCCTGCAGTCGCGCGACGACGCGACGCTGGAGCGCCCACCGGTCACGCAGACGCGATGAGCGACCGCAGCCTTCGCCTGGCCCTCCACCAGATCAACCCGACCGTGGGCGACCTCGCCGGCAACGAGGCGCTGATCCGCGACGGGATGGCCGCGGCGCAGGCGGCGGGCGCCCAGCTCTCGATCTTCCCGGAGCTGGCGGTCACCGGCTACCCCCCGGAGGACCTGCTGCTCAAGAGGCACTTCCTGCGCGACGCCCGCGCGGCGATCGACCGGCTGGCCGTCGCGGCGGGCGACCACGTCGCGGTCGTGGGGTTCCCCGAGCTGGCGGAGGACGTGTTCAACGCCGCCGCGGTGCTGTGCGGCGGAGAGCTGCGCGCGATCTACCGCAAGGTGCTGCTGCCCAACTACGGCGTCTTCGACGAGCAGCGCTACTTCCAGGTCGGCGCCGGCGGCGGCATCATCGACATCGGCGACCTGAAGGTCGGGATCACCGTCTGCGAGGACATCTGGGAGCCGGGGCCCCCGTCGTTCGACGAGGCGGTCGCGGGCGCCAGCCTGATCGTCAACCTGTCGGCGTCGCCCTACCACGCCGGCAAGGGCGTCGAGCGGGAGCGGATGGTCGCTCAACGGGCGCGCGACTCGCTCGCCGCGTTCGCCTTCTGCGCGCAGGTCGGCGGGCAGGACGAGCTGGTCTTCGACGGGCACTCGTTCGTCGTCGACCACCGGGGCGAGATCGTCGCCCGAGCCGCGCAGTTCGAGCAGGAGCTGCTGATCGTGGACGTCGACCTCGGCGCCGGCGCCGCAGCCCGCCTGCGCGACACGTCTCATCGCCCGGGGGTGC
>JANJUA010000008.1 GCA_024710825.1 Solirubrobacteraceae bacterium | reverse complement strand
GCGCCGCCCTCGTCGGGCAGCGCGAAGGTCATGGCCTCGACCAGACGCGTCTCGAAGACGGAGCTCAGCGAGGCGGGCACGCACGCGGTCACGTAGCCGGCGCCGGCCCGCATCGCCCCCTCGGCGGCAAGCTGCGGGGCGCCGGTGAGGCCGAGGGAGCCGCCGCAGACGAGCACGTGGCCGGAGGTGAACTTCGTCGAGCCGGCCTCTCGGCGCGGCCAGCGCTCGGTGGCGTCCGCGCCGATGAGCGAGACCGTGGGCGCGACCGGCGCGCCGGCCGGGATGCCGATGTCGACGACGTGGACCCGCCCCGCATGCCGCTTGCCCGGCGCGATCCAGAGGCCCGGCTTGGCGCGGTGGAACGTCGCCGTGGCGCTGGCGCGCACCGCGGGGCCGGCGACCTCGCCGGTGGAGGCGTCGACGCCGCTGGGCACGTCGGCCGCCACGACGGGGGCCGGCGGCTCGGTCAGCGCGCGCACCGCGTCGGCCATCGGGCCGTCGCGCAGCGTGCCCGTGAACCCGGTGCCCAGCAGCGCGTCGATCGCCACCCCGGCGCCGTCCAGGCAGGCTGCGCCCGTCCAGCCCTCCACGGGCACGGTCAGCCGCCGGCGGTTGGCCTCCGCGTCCGCGGTCAGCCGCGCCGGGTCGCCCACCAGCACGACGCGCACGTCGCGACCGCCGTCGTGGAGCACGCGGGCGGCCACGAACCCGTCGCCGCCGTTGTTGCCGGTTCCGCACAGGACCACCGCCGGACCGGTCGGGCCGGTCTCGGCGGCCGTCCGCGCCAGGCCGGCGCCCGCGCGCTCCATCAGATCCAGCGACGGGATCCCGACGTCCTCGATCGCCCAGCGGTCCGTCTCGCGCATCTCCGCGGCGGTCGGCAGGGCGTCGGGGCTCATCGCACCTGTGCCACCGCGCCGGCCGTGTCCCCGGTGTGCGTCAGCGAGACATCGACGCTCACCCCGAGCTCCGCCAGCGCGCCGCGCAGCGCTATCCGCGGCCCGTCCGTGCCGCTGACGACCTCGATGTCCTGCCAGCTCCACGCCTCGAGCCGCAGCGCCTTCGCCACCGCCTCCTTGGCGCAGAAGCGCGCCGCGAGGTGCTGGCCGGGCCGCACGCGCGCGGCGGCGTAGGCGCGCTCTCCCTCGGTGAACAGCCGCTCGGCGAGGCGCGGACGCCGATCGAGCGCCCGCTCCAGGCGTCCGATGTCCAGCAGATCCAACCCCAGGCTCATGGCCGGCGCCCTCTACTCGACCGTGACGGTCTTCGCGAGGTTCCGCGGTTGGTCGACGTTCAGGCCGCGGCGGCGGGCGATCCCGTAGGCGAGGAGCTGCAACGGGATCGCGGCGAGGATCGGCTGGAGCATCCAGTCCGTGCGAGGCACCGCCAGCACGGAGTCGGCGTGCTTGGCGATCTCGTCGTTGCCCTCGGTGGTGATCGCGATCACATGCGCGCCCCGGGCACGGACCTCCTGCATGTTCGAGACGACCTTGTCGAGCACCGGTGAGTCGGTCGCGACGCAGACGACCGGCGTCTGCTCGTCGAGCAGCGCGATCGGGCCGTGCTTCATCTCCCCCGCCGCGTAGGCGTCGGTGGCGATGTAGGAGATCTCCTTGAGCTTCAGCGCGCCCTCGAGCGCCACCGGCAGGCCGACGTGGCGGCCGAGGTAGAGGAAGAAGTCGGCGCTCGCCCACTGCTCCGCGAGCGCGTCGACCTCGTCCGCGAGGCCGGACATGATCTGCTCGACGCCGTGCGGGAGGTGCTTGATCGCGGCCACGAGCTCGGCGATCCGCTCCGCGGCGAGGGTTCCGCGCAGCTCCGCCAGGCGCAGGGCCAGCAGGAGCATCACGGCCACCTGGCAGGTGTACGTCTTCGTCGCCGCGACCCCGACCTCCAGCCCCGCGCGCGTGTAGAGCACCCCGTCGCTGTCGCGCGTGGCCTGGGAGCCCATCACGTTCGTCACCGCGAGCACCGTCGCGCCGCGGTCGCGCGCCAGGCGCATCGCCGCCAGCGTGTCGGCGGTCTCGCCCGACTGGGTGATGCCGATGACGAGGTCGCCCGGGCCCACGACCGGATCGCGGTAGCGGTATTCGGAGGCGATGTCCATCTCGACCGGCAGGCGCGCCCACGACTCGATCGCGTAGCGGCCGATGAGCCCGGCGTGGTAGCTCGTGCCGCACGCGACGACCACGATGCGCTTCGCGTCGCGCAGGATGGCCTCGTCCAGCGCGCCCTGCTCGCCGAGGTCGACGCCGTCGCCGCGGGACGTGCGGTCGGCCACCGTCTCGGCCAGCGCGTCGGCCTGCTCGTGCATCTCCTTGAGCATGAAGGTCTCGTAGCCGCCCTTCTCGGCGGTCTCCTCGTCCCAGTCGATGCGCGTGATCTCGCGTTCGATCGTCGTCCCGTCGGGGCGCAGCAGCTCGACGCCCTCCGGGCGGAGCACCACGAGCTCGTCGTTCTCGACGACCTGGCAGTCGCGCGTGTAGGCGAGGAAGGCCGGCACGGCGGAGGCGACGAACTGCTCGCCGTCGCCGCGCCCCACGATCAGCGGGCACTCCTTGCGGGCGCCTACCAGCAGGTCCGGCTCGCCGAGCGACATGGCCACGAAGGCGAAGTGGCCCTCCAGCTCGCCGTAGGCGGCCAGGACCGCGGCGACGAGATCGCCGCCGTCGGCGAGCTTGGTGGCGATCAGGTGGGCGATCACCTCGGCGTCGGTCTCCGAGGTGAACACGGCGCCGTCGGCGGACAGGCGCTCCTTGAGCGCCATGTAGTTCTCGACGATGCCGTTGACGACGACGTGGACGCGGTCGTCGGTGTCGAAGTGCGGGTGCGCGTTGGCTTCGGAGACGCGGCCGTGGGTCGCCCAGCGGGTGTGGCCGATGCCGGTCGTCGGGGGCCTCGTGGCCACCGCGACGCCCCCTTCGGCCGGCCGTGCCGGCGCCCGGAGCAGCGCCGCGTCCAGCGCGTCGAGGTTGCCGACCGCGCGCACCGACTCGATCGCCTCGCCGGCGATGACGGAGATCCCCGCGGAGTCGTAGCCCCGGTACTCGAGCTTCCTCAGTCCGCCGAGGAGGAGCTCCTGGACGGGACGCTGGCCGACGTAGCCGACGATTCCGCACATCTGAAGATCCCTTTCGACTCACACGAGGCGGGACCGCTCGCGGCGGTCCCGGACATGAACGCAAGGTAGCACCGGCGTTCGCGGCCCATCAGGCAACTATCCCGCCGCGGTGGTGACGATCTCCACCAGGCGGCCGCATACGGCCTCGGCCTCGTCCGCCGTCGGCGCCTCGACCATGACCCGGACGACCGGCTCCGTGCCGCTCGGGCGCAGGAGCACCCGGCCGCGGCCCTCGAGCGCGGCCTCCTCGCGCCGCACCGCCTCCTCGATCTCGGGCGCGTTCATCGCCGCGACGCGGTCGGCGACCCGCACGTTGACGAGCTTCTGCGGCAGCTTCTCCATCGCGTGGCGCTCGGCCAGGTCGCCGCCGCCCAGCGCCTCCAGCGTCAGCAGCGCGCTGGCGATGCCGTCGCCGGAGGGGACGAAGTCCATGTCGATGATGTGGCCCGACTGCTCGCCGCCGAGCGCCCAGCCGCGCTCGCGCAGGGCCTCCAGGACATAGCGGTCGCCGACCTTCGTCGTCTGCACCGCCACCCCGGCGGCCTCCATCGCCGCATGGAAGCCGAAGTTCGTCATCACCGTCACCGCCACGCCGGGGACCTGCTTGTGCAGGACCGCGAGCGCCAGCAGCTCGTCGCCGTCGACGACCGCGCCCGTGCGGTCCACCGCCAGGACGCGATCGCCGTCCCCGTCGAAGGCGAACCCGACGTCGTGGCCCTCGGCGGCGACGCGCCCCGCCAGCGCCTCGACGTGCGTGGAGCCGCAGCCCTCGTTGATGTTGCGGCCGTCCGGCTCGATCGCGTGCAGCTCCACCTCGGCGCCGAGACGGCGGAAGATCTCGGGCGCCACGCGGTACGTGGCCCCGTGGGCGCAGTCGAGGAGGATCCGGATCCCGGAGAGGTCCAGCCCGTCGAAGCGCGTGCCCAGCTCGCGCAGGTAGTCCTCCTGCGTGCCGTGGAGGTGGTGCACGCGGCCGATGCCCTGGCGGCGGCCGGGCTCCGCGAGCTCCCGCTCGATCTCCAGCTCGGCCGCGTCGGACAGCTTGAAGCCGTCCGAGCCGAAGAACTTGATGCCGTTGTCGGCGAACGGGTTGTGCGAGGCGCTGATGACCGCCGCCAGGTCGAAGCCGTAGCGGCGGACCAGCAGCGGGGCGGCGGGAGTCGGCAGGACGCCGCCGAGGTAGGCGTCGCCGCCGGCGGACGTGACGCCCGCGGCGAGCGCCGCCTCGAGCATGTCGCCCGACTCGCGGGTGTCGCGGATGAGCAGCACTCGCCCCCGTCCTTCCCGCTCCGCCGGGAAGCAGGAGGTGGCGGCGCGACCCAGGGCCAGGGCGAGGTCGGCGGTCAGGAAGGTGCCGACTTCGCCGCGGACCCCGTCCGTGCCGAAGAGCTTGCGGGCCAAGCGGGCTCCGCTAGCGCTTCGAGAACTGCGGCCGCTTGCGGGCCTTCTTCAGGCCGGCCTTCTTGCGCTCCTTCGCGCGCGAGTCGCGCGTGAGGAAGCCGCGGCGCTTGAGCTCGCCACGCAGGTTCGGGTCGGCCTCCAGCAGGGCGCGGGAGATGCCGTGGCGCAGCGCGCCGGCCTGGGCGGAGACGCCGCCGCCGGTCATCGTCGCGACGACGTCCATGCGGCTCTCGTAGCCGACCGCCTCGAGCGGCTGGCGGATGTTGCGCTGGAGCGTGGGACGCGGGAAGAAGACGTCGAGCGTCTTGCCGTTGATCGTGTAGGCGCCCGTCCCCGGCTTGAGGATGACGCGGGCGACCGCGGTCTTGCGCTTACCGGTGGCGGTGTAGCGGGCGCTGGCGGCGAGGTCGATGGTGGCGGCGACCGGCTGGTCGTGGGCCTCCTCCTCGGCTTCGGCTGCCGCGGCGGCCTCCGCCTCGGCCTCGGCCTCGGCGCGGGCCAGCGGGTCCATGCCCTCCGGGACGATGTCGATCTCGAGGTCCATGCCCGGGATCGCGGGCTTCTCGCGCGGCGCGGCGGGGGCCTCGTCCTCCTCGACCTCGGCCTCGGGCTCGGCGGCGGGCTTCTCCGCGGCGGCCTCGGACCCGGCGGCCGCGGGCGCGGGCTCCTTCGCGACGGCGTCGGGCGCAGCCTCCTCGGCGGGCGCGGCGGCGGACTCGACGGACTCGTCCGCGGCGGCCTCGACGGGCTGCGGCTCCTGCTCGTCCTGCTTCGGGGTGGCGTCGTCGGCCATTGCTACGAAAGCTCCATCGGTTGCGGCTTCTGCGCGGCGTGCGGGTGCTCCGGGCCGGCGTAGATCTTCAGCTTCGTGAGCTGCTTGCGGGCCATGCGGTTGCGCGGCAGCATCCCCTTGACGGCGAGGCGGATGACCTCTTCGGGACGGCGCGCGATCATCTCCTCGAACGTGCGGCTCTTGAGC
>JANJUA010000433.1 GCA_024710825.1 Solirubrobacteraceae bacterium | reverse complement strand
CGAACCGGGCGCGCGGCGAGCGCCGCCGCGGCGATCGCCGTCTGCCACGAGCCGGCGTCGGCGAGGACGACGGCGGTCGGGCGGCTCGCCGGAGCGGTCCCGGGGAAGGCCGCCAGCGCGACTCCGGCGGCGTCCGCCACGGGGTCCGCGCCGCCGACGCGCGTGGTGTTCTTGGTGGCGAACGTCGGGAAGCCGAGCGTCTCGGCCGCCCGCGGGTCGTCCGCCGTCCGGCCCGCGGAGGGCGTCGCCGACTCCGGCCCGCCGGGACCGTCGCCCTTGCCGCAGGCGCCCGACGCGAGCGCCGCCGCTATCGCGGCCGCGACGACGACGGATCCTGGCCTGCGGGTCATCGGGCGGCCACGGTAGTGGACGGGCGCGCGCCCACCACGCAGTCAGGCGGCTACCCATAACCGCGGTGCATCAATCCTCGCGCTCTGCTACGTTGCCGCGATCAACGCCGAATCCCAGGCAGTGAAGCCTGGGACCGGGGGACCCATGTTGTTGGGGTGAATCGCGTGTCTGTGCACGTGAAGCGCCGGCTCTTTCCGCGCTAACCCGTCAGCTAACCCCGGAGGCCCACGAAAGAGGTAGCCGTGCGGATACGTCCGCTGTCGACGTCGATCGTCGCCGTATGCGCTTTCGCGCTGGGGGCGCTGGCCCTGCCGAGCATCGCCGTGAGCGCGCCGAAGCTCGCCGTGGCCGCCGAGGCCGGCGGCGCGGCCTTCGGGATCGACCCGACCGAGACGCCCGCGCTGCCCGAGGGCCAGATCATCGACGGCCTGGCGTACCCGCCGGAGAGCGCGCCGCTGGAGGTCAAGGAGGCGATCTGGGCGGCGAACGAGATCGTCGGCAAGCCGTACAAGTACGGCGGCGGCCACGCTCGGGTGAAGGACTCCGGCTACGACTGCTCCGGCACCGTCTCCTACGCGCTGATCGGCGGCGACCTGCTCGACGACCCGCTCGACTCGTCCTCGTTCATGAGCTGGGGCGAGCGCGGCAAGGGCGAGTGGATCACCGTCTACACGAACCCGGGCCACGCGTTCGTCGAGATCGCCGGCATGCGGCTCGACACCAGCGCCGCGGGCGACCCGTCGGGCGACAAGGGGCCCCAGTGGCGTCCGATGCTCCGGAGCACCAAGGGCTTCAAGGCCCGCCACCCCGAGGGCCTCTGAGCTTCGGCCGGTAGTCTGGGCCTCCTGCACCCCACGCGCACAGGAGGCAACCGATGGCCGGCACGAGTGGCCGCTTCACGACCATCGTGAAGGCGAAGATCTCGAAGATGCTCGATCGGGCCGAGGACCCGGGCGAGACGCTCGACTACAGCTACCAGAAGCAGCTCGAGCTCCTCCAGAACGTCAAGAAGGGTGTCGCGGAGGTGGTGACCTCCAAGAAGCGCCTGCAGATGCAGGCGGACCGGCTCCAGCAGCAGGTCGTCAAGCTCGACACGCAGGCGCGTCAGGCCCTGTCGGCGGGCAAGGAGGACCTCGCCCGCACCGCGCTCGAGCGCAAGACGCTGGCGCAGACCGAGCTGCAGGGGCTCGACCAGCAGGTCGCCGAGCTCGAGGCCCAGCAGCAGAAGCTCGTCGACTCGGAGGCGAAGCTGCGCGCGAAGATCGAGGCCTTCCGCACGAAGAAGGAGGTCGTCAAGGCCCAGTACTCCGCCGCCGAGGCCCAGGTGCAGATCTCGTCGGCGGCGACGGGCGTGGGCGAGGAGATGGCGGACGTCGGCCTCGCCATGCAGCGCGCGCTGGACAAGACCGAGGACATGAAGGCGCGCGCGAGCGCCGTCGAGGAGCTCGAGGCGGCCGGCACGTTCGACGACATCACGCAGCTCGGCTCGGGCCAGGACGACATCGACCGCCAGCTCCACGAGCTGACGAGCCAGTCGCAGGTCGACGACGAGCTGGCGAAGATGAAGGCGGAGCTGGGCGGCGGAGCGGACCAGGGGCAGCTCGAGGAGGGCCGGTCGTGATCGTCCGCATCTCGGGCGAGGGGCAGTACGAGATGCCCGACGGCGTGGGCGACGAGCTCAACGAGCTCGACAACCGCGTCGTCGCCGCCGTCGAGGACCACGACGAGGTGGGGTTCCGCCACGCGTTCGACGCGCTGCTCGCGGCCGTGCGCCGCCACGGCACGGAGCTCGCGGCCGACGACCTGCGCGAGTCGACGCTCATCATCCCCCCGGCGGACACGACGCTCGGCGAGGCGGAGCGCGACTTCACCGGGGACGGGCTGCTGCCCGACTGACGGTGTCGATAGGGTCGCGCGCCACATGCGCCGACCCTTCGCCGTCCTCACCGCCGTCCTCGCCTCCTTCCTGGCCGCCGTCCCCGCCGCCGCGGCGCAGGACGGGCCTCACACCGAGACCGCCTCGGCGGGCGCCGTCTCCGCGACGCTCGAGACGACGATGCTCAGCCCCGCGCAGGCGGGGAGCGTGAGGCTGACGATCGTGCGGGAGGGGCAGACCGTGCTCGCCGGCGTGAGCCTGGGCGACCTGTGCGACGGCTGTGAGGGCGCCTATCCGATCGGGGTGGGCGGGGGCGACCCCTCCTCGCTCGTCATCCGGGACCTCACCGGCGACGGCGAGCCGGAGGTGCTCGTCGACCTCTACACGGGCGGAGCGCACTGCTGCTCGGTCACGGCCATCTACGGCTGGGACACCGCCACGTCGACCTATCGCAGCACCGTCAGGTTCTGGGGCGATCCCGGCTACCGGATCGCCGATGCCAAGGGCGGCGGGGGCCCGGAGCTCGTCAGCGCGGACGGACGCTTCGCCTACGCGTTCTGCGCGTACGTGTGCAGCGGGATGCCCGTCCAGGTCTTCCGCTACCGCGACTTCGGGCTCGTCGACGTCACCCGCGAGCGGCCCGGCCGCGTCAGGGCCGACCTCAGGCGCCTGCGCGGATCGATCCGCGAGATCCGCCGCGCGCCGCGCGACGAGCGGTTCACACTGAAGGGCCTGCTGCCCGCGCTGTGCGCGGACCTCTACCTGCTGCGCCGGGGCGCCCAGTGCCGCGCCGAGCTGCGCCGGGCGCTGCGGCGCGGCGAGCTGGCCCGCCAGGAGGTCGACCTGGCGCCGAGCGGGCGCAGGTACGTCCGCTCGGTCCTGCGCTTCCTGCACAAGACCGGCTACCGCTGAGCGCGGCTCAGATCGGGACGCCCCAGAGCGGGAACCAGCGATCGAGCTCGGGCTCGATCGGCAGCTCGCCGCCGATCTGCGCCTTGAGCTGGAGCTCGCGCTCGACGTTGCGCTGCTGGTCGCCGTCCGCGGGGGCGAACGGGTACCAGGCGCCGCGCTTGATGTTGTAGATGAAGTAGATCGGGCGGCCGGCATCGTCGGCGAAGGAGAAGACCGCGGCCAGGGCCCGGTCGCCGTAGCCGCCGATCTCCAGCGCCTCGTTGACCGCGTTGACGCCCACGACGAGATCCTCGACGTCGCCGTCGCGGAGGATCATCCAGCGGTAGCCGAACGAGTCGTCGCTCGTCGAGACGGTCGTGCCGGTCTCCTCGCCCGTCGAGCGGACGACCTCCTCCATGTCGGCGACGATCTGGGTGAAGTCGCCCGTCGCCAGCGGCTGGAAGACGATCGCCGCGACGCCGCGCGAGCGCACGCCGTGCGCGGCCTCCAGCGCGACGTAGGCGGTCGAGAGCGCGAACAGCCGGTCGCGCTTGGCCGGCCCCGCCACCTTGCGCTTGCCGAGCAGCGCGTCGAGGAATCCCATGCGCCGAAGCCTACGCGGCGATGGTGCCCTGGAGCTGCTGCTCCAGGCGCTGGAGGCGGGCGAGGCGCTGCTCGACCGGCGGGTGCGTCGCGAAGAGGTTGCCGAGGGCGGACTTGGCGCTTGCCGGGATGATGAAGAAGGCGTTCATCTCCGAGGCCGCGCGCAGGTCGCGCTGCGGCACCCGGGCCATGTTGCCCGAGATCTTCACCAGCGCGGACGCCAGCGCGCTCGGGCGCCCGGTCATCACCGCGGCGCCGCGGTCGGCCGCGAACTCGCGGTAGCGCGACAGCATCTGCATGAGCATGAACGAGAGCGCGTAGACGATCAGCGAGACGATGATGATGACGAACATGCTCGGGTTCTCGTCGTCGTCTCCGCCGAAGAGGAACCCGAACTGGAGGATCATCGACGCGATCGAGGCGAAGAACGACGCGACGGTCATGATCATCACGTCGCGGTTCTGCACGTGCGCGAGCTCGTGGGCCATGACGCCCTCCAGCTCCGACGGCGAGAGCAGCTCCATGATGCCGGTCGTCGCGCAGACCGTCGCCGACTTCTGCGAGCGGCCGAGGGCGAACGCGTTCGGCATGGCGGACTCCATGACGGCGATCTTCGGCTTGGGCAGGTCCGCCTGCACGCAGAGGCGCTCGATCATCGCGTGCAGCTCCGGCGCCTGCTGCGGAGTCACGGTCTTCGCGCCCATCGACAGGAGCGCGATCTTGTCCGACGTGAAGAGCTGCATGGCGAAGAGCCCGGCGGCGATCGCCACGATCAGCCCGATGTTCAGCCCGGACGCGACCAGCGCCCCGATGAACACGACGTAGAGGACGCCGAGGAGGAAGATCGTGAGGACCATCCGGGTCTGGAGCCCGGTGTCCTTGCCGAAGGACGCGCGTGATGCCATGGGCACCAGTCTGCCGCATTCCGCTAAAGAGCCGCTGAACCGGCGGCGGTGAACGGCCGATTGCAGGCCGCGGCGGCCGACTCGCCTACCCTGCACCCGCCCTTGAAGGCTCGTCTTCTCGCCCTCTGCGCGCTCGCGCTCGCGCCCCTGCTCCTGTGGGCGGGGCTGCCGCTGGTCTCCACCGGCGCGACGCCGCGTTCCCTCAACGAGATCCAGGACAAGATCCAGGACAAGCAGCGGCAGGTGGACCGCAAGAAGGGCACCGAGCGCGTCCTCACCTCCGACATCGCCGGCTACACCGCGCGCATCGACACGCTCCAGTCGAAGATCACCACGCTCCAGCGGCGCCAGGTGGCGATCCAGACGGACCTGGACGCCAAGCGCGCCGAGCTGGTGAAGGTGCAGACCGCCCTGCGCGAGGAGCGCGCCCGCCTCACCCGCCTCAAGGCGCGGCTGATCGAGACGCGGACCGCGCTCGCCGACCGCCTCGTCGAGCTCTACAAGGCCGACGACCCCGACCTCATCACGCTGATCCTGGACTCCGAGGACCTCTCCGACCTCATGGAGCGCGGCGAGTTCCTGCGCCGCATCTCCGAGGCCGACCGCAACATCGTCGCGGCGGTCAAGACCGCCAAGGCCGACGCGAAGGCGACGTCCGAGCGCCTGGCGGTGCTCGAGCGGCGCAAGCAGGAGGTCGCGGCGGCGATCATGCGCCGCCGGGACGAGGTCGTGGAGGTCAAGGACGAGCTCGAGGGCACCCGGCAGGGCTACGCGCGGACGCGCGACCGCAAGCGCACGGTCCTGCGCAGCGTCCGCGAGGAGCGGATGCACATCGAGGGCGACCTCGACGAGCTCCGCGCCGCCCAGGCGAAGATCGAGGCGCGCCTGGCGGGGATCGCCGCCGGCAACACCGCCGGCCTGCCCGCCGGGCCGATCCGCCAGGGCAGCGGCTCCATGATCTGGCCCGTCAACGGGGCGTTCACGTCGCCGTTCGGCACCCGCTGGGGCCGGCTGCACGCCGGAATCGACATCGGCGCGCCGGAGGGCACGCCGATCCGGGCCGCCGACAGCGGCACCGTCGTCGTCATGCAGGGCACCGCGTCGTCCGGCGGCTACGGCAACTACACCTGCGTGCAGCACGGCGCCTCGCTGTCGACGTGCTACGCCCACCAGGTCTCGTTCGGCACCAGCATGGGCGCGAGCGTGAGCAAGGGCCAGGTCATCGGCTACGTCGGCAACACCGGCAACTCCTTCGGCGCCCACCTGCACTTCGAGGTCCGCGTCGGCGGCTCGCCGGTGGACCCGATGGGCTACCTGTAGCGGCACGAGCGGGGCCGCGCCCCATAGGCTGACGGGCCGTGATCCCCGAGATAGGCCCGATCCAGACCTTCGGCGTGATGTTCGCGCTCGCGTTCCTCGCCTGCGGGGCGATGGCGGCCCGGCGCTTCAAGGAGCTCGGCAAGCCCGCCGACTGGGCCTACGAGGTGGTGTTCGCCGCGTTGATCGGGGGCCTGATCGGCGCCCGGGCCTACTACCTCGTCGAGCACCCGGACGAGTTCGGCTTCTCGGGCGTCTTCGGCGGCTCCGGCCTGACGTTCTGGGGCGGCGCGGTCGGCGGCGCGATCGGCGTGCTGATCTGGGGCCGCTGGCGCGGCTTCCTCAACGGCCACCTGCTCGACATGGGCGGCATCGGCCTGGCGATCGGCTACTCGATCGGTCGGATCGGCTGCCAGCTCTCCGGCGACGGCGACTACGGGGTGGCCTCGGACCTGCCGTGGGCGATGGCCTACCCGGACGGCACCGTGCCGACGACCGAGGAGGTGCATCCGACGCCGGTCTACGAGACGCTCGCGATGGGCCTGGTCGCCTGGCTGCTGTGGCGCTGGCGCGACCGCTTCGCCCCCGGCGTGGTGTTCGCCTTCTACCTCATCGCCGCCGGCGTCGAGCGCTTCCTCGTCGAGTTCGTGCGCCGCAACAGCGACGCCGCGATCGGCCTGACCGCGCCGCAGCTCGAGGCGCTCGTCGCGCTCTTCCTCGGAGCGATCGTCCTGCTCGTCGTCACGCGCCGCAACGACGGCGAGATCCTCCGCACCTCGTAGGGGCCGGTCCGTGGCGCGCCGACTCAACGGCCCACAGACCACGGGGCGGGCGTTCCGCGGGCTCTCCGAGCCCCGGCACGGGGTCCGCGGCGAGGTCGACGTCCCGATCGACGTGCGCGACGGCACGCGGCTGCTCGCCGACGTCTTCCGCCCGACCGGCGCCGGCCGCTTCCCCGCGCTCGTCGCGTTCTCCCCCTACCCGCGCCAGATCCAGCGCAGCGGCGCGCCGATGGGGTTCGTCGAGGCGGGGGCGACGGAGTTCTGGGTCTCTCGCGGCTACGTCCACGTGATCGTCAACGCGCGCGGCACCGGCGGCTCCGGCGGCACGTACACGCTCATGGACGGCACCGAGCGCGCCGACCTGCACGACGCGATCGAGTGGGCCGCGGCCCAGGACTGGTGCGACGGTCGCGTCGGCATGATCGGCGTCAGCTACTTCGGGATGGCCCAGCTGATGGCGGCCGTCGAGGCGCCGCCGTCGCTGCGCGCGGTCTTCCCGCTCGCCGCCGCCACCGCCCTGCACGAGGCCGTCTACCACGGCGGCATCCTGTCGGACCTGTTCCTCGGCTCGTGGCTGGCCGGGGTGGCGATGCTCGCGACTCGGGGTGACGCGTTCCGCTCGCGCGCCGCCGAGGCGGTCTTCCGCCTGCTGAACCTCGGGCCGGTCCACCGGCGCTTCGAGGGCTTCGGAGGCGAGGCGGCGATCGGCTCGCTGGGCAAGCTCATGCGGCTGGGCTACGACCCGCACCCGTGGGAGGCGCTCTACCAGGACGCGGTCACGCAGCCCGCGGCCGGCGCGCCCTTCTGGCGCGACCGCGACGCGCTGGCGCTGCTCGAGCGCTCGCGGGTGCCGATGCACCTCGGCTGCCCGCTGGACAACGTGCCGCTGCACCTGTCGGGCGCGTTCGCGGCCTGGGACGCGCTGCCGGCGCATGCGGGACACCGGCTCTCCCTGCTCGGCTCCGACGGGCTGGGCTGGCCGTGGGAGACGATGCACGTCGAGGCCCTTGCCTGGTACGACCACTGGCTCAAGGACCGCGACACCGGGGCGCTGGACGGCCCGGCGGTCCGCGTGCGGCCGTTCGGGACCGACGGGTACCGGGCCATCGAGACGTGGCCGCCGCCGGGCGCGGAGCAGCGGGCGCTGCACCTGCGCGCCGACGGGGCCCTCGGCGCCACGGCCGGCGCAGGCGGCCGCGACTACGCCTTCGCCCCGCCGGCGCTCAGGCGCGCCGCCAACGCGCCCACCCCGCCGTTGCCCAGCGTGCTGTCGTGGGAGACAGAGCCCGCCGCCGCGCCGTACGAGGTCGCGGGGCGGCCCGAGCTGCGGCTGGACGCGGCGAGCACCGCCGCCGACGTGGACTGGATCGCGAAGCTGTCGCTCGTCGACGCCGGCGGAGCGGCGCACGACCTCACGCAGGGCTGGCGGCGGGACCGTGAGCCGGCGGCGGCGGCCATCCCGTTCGTGCCGACCGCGGCGCGGGTGGGCCGCGGCGAGCGGCTGCGCGTGAGCCTGACCAGCAACGACCGCGAGCGCGGCTTCGCGATGCTCGGCTTCACGCACCTGCCGCTCGGCTCGCCCTCGCGCCAGCACGTCGCGGCGTCGTCGCTGCTGGTCCTGCCCGTCGTCTAGCTCGACAGGGTCTCGCCCAGCCAGCGCAGGGTCTCGGCCTGGAGCTCCGGGTCGTGCTGGATCGAGCGATGGTGGCCGCCGGGCAGGACGAGCAGCCGCTTCGGCGCGGCGTCGACGGCCGCGGCGTCGATCGCCACGCTGTGCTGGTAGGGGACGGACTCGTCGCCCTCGGCGTGCAGGAGCAGCAGCCCGCCGGTGAACGAGCCGACGGCCTGGAGGTGGTCGTTCTCGGAGACGAAGGCGATCAGCGCCGGCCGGTCGACGTCGAAGTCGAAGCGGCCGGTCCGCAGGCCGCGGACGAGCGCGTCCGCCGGAGCGGGGCAGATCGCCACGACGGCGCGCGCCCCGAGCGGCCCGGCGGCGACGATCGCGAGGTAGCCGCCCATCGAGGAGCCGCGCAGCGCCAGCGGGACGTCGGCGGGCAGCTCGGCGGCCATCGCCGCGACGTCGTCGAGCACGCCCATGCGCATCGGGCCCTCGCTCTCGCCGTGGCCGCGGGCGTCGAAGCAGAGCGCCGCGAAGCCGGCCGCCCGCGCCGCTCGGCCGAAGTCGAAGTGCGACTCCTTCGAGGAGCCGGCGCCGTGAAGCACGAGGATCGCCCCGCGCGGAGGCGCGTCCGGGACGAAGCGGGCCCAGGCGAGACCGGCGGTCCGCCCCAGCTCGGGGGGCTCCACGGGGACGGTGCGGTCCATGCTCTGCGATCCTCTCATGCTCGATGGCCGTCACGACGCAGCTCCCCGCCGCCTTCCCTCTCGGCAGCCGCCTGGACGAGCGCGGCGTGCTCGAGCTCGGCGGCTGCGACGCGCTCGAGCTGGCGCGCGAGCACGGCACGCCCGCGTTCGTCGTCTCCGAGGACGACCTGCGGGCTCGGGCGCGGGAGCTCGTCGCCGCCTACCGCGCCCGCACGCCGCACGCCGAGGTCGTCTTCGCCGCCAAGGCGTTCCCGTGCACGGCGGTGCTGCGGGTGTTCGCCGAGGAGGGCCTGGGCTGCGACGTGGCCTCGGGCGGCGAGCTGGCGCTCGCGCTCGCCGCGGGCATGGAGCCCGGCCGCATCCACCTGCACGGCAACGCGAAGTCCGAGGCCGAGCTGCGCGCCGCCGTGGACGCCGGGATCGGGCACGTCGTGGTCGACAACGTGGCCGACGTCGACAAGCTCGAGCGGATCCTCGGCGCCGGCCGCACCCAACGCGTCCAGCTCCGCGTCACGCCCGACGTGTGGGGTGAGACGCACGCCGCCGTCTCCACCGGCCAGGCCGACTCGAAGTTCGGCGTCGCGCTCGACCAGGCGCCCGCGCTCATCGCCCGGCTGCGCGCCTCCGACTCGCTCGAGCTCGTCGGCCTGCACTTCCACGTCGGCTCCCAGCTGCTCGACGTGACGCCGTACCTGCGGGCCGTCGAGGCGACCGCCGCGCTCGGCGACTTCCCCGTCGTCAACGTCGGCGGCGGGCTCGGCGTGACCTACACCGACGAGCGCCCGCCGACGGTCGAGGAGTACGTCGCCGCGAAGGTCGACGCGGTCGAGCGCTTCCACGGGCCGGGCCGGACGATCGTCGACGAGCCGGGCCGCGCGCTGGTCGCCAACTCGACCGTCACCCTCTACACGGTCGAGTCGGTCAAGCGCAACGTCTCCACCTGGGTGGCCGTCGACGGCGGCATGTCTGACAACCTGCGGCCGATGCTCTACGGCGCGCGTTACGAGGTCCACGTCGTCGACCGCTTCGGCCCCGGCGACACGGTGTGCCACGTCGCGGGCAAGCACTGCGAGTCCGGCGACGTGCTCGCCCGCGATGTCGTGCTCGCCGACCCGCGGCCCGGCGACGTGCTCGTCACCCCCGCCACGGGGGCCTACGGTCATTCGATGGCCAGCAACTACAACGGCGTGCCGCGCCCGCCGGTCGTGTTCGTCAAGGACGGCTCGTCCCGGGTCGTCGTCCGCCGAGAGACCTACGAGGATCTGCTTGCCCGAGACGTTTGACGTCGGCCTGCTGGGGCACGGCACGGTCGGTTCGGCGTTCGCGGAGCTCCTCGAGCAGCGCGCCGGCCAGATCGAGGCCATCACGGGGCTGCGCCCGCGGCTCGCGGGCGTGCTGACGCGCTCCCGCGGCGCCTACGACGAGCTGCTCGCGGGCAGCGACCTGATCGTCGAGCTCATAGGCGGCATCGAGCCCGCGCGCAGGTACGTGCTCGACGCGCTGCGGGCCGGCAAGCACGTCGTGACCGCCAACAAGCAGCTGCTCGCCCAGCACGGCGAGGAGCTCTGGGCGACGGCGCGCGAGCACCGGGTCCAGCTGCGCTTCGAGGGCGCGGTCGCGGGCGTCGTCCCCGTGATCCGCGTGCTCCAGGAGTCGCTCGCGGCGGCGCACGTCGACCGCGTGAGCGGCATCGTCAACGGCACGACGAACTTCATCCTCTCGGAGATGGCGCGCACCGGCGCCGGCTACGACGAGGTGCTGGCAGAGGCGCAGCGCCTCGGCTACGCGGAGGCCGACCCCACGGAGGACGTCAACGGGGCCGACGCCGCCGCGAAGATGGCGATCCTCGCCCGGCTGGCGTTCGACACGCCCGTGCACCTCGACCAGGTCCGCTACGAGGGCATCGAGCACATCACCGCCGACGACATCGAGTACGCCCAGGAGCTGGGGCTGGGGCTGAAGCTCGTCGGCACCGCGGAGCGGATCGACGACGGGCTGAGCGTGCGCGTGCACCCCGCGTTCCTGTACGCGGGGCACCCGCTGGCGAGCATCGCCGGGCCGTTCAACGCCGTGACGATCGAGTCCGAGGCGATCACCGAGATGACGCTGTCGGGGCCGGGCGCGGGCGGGCCGCAGACCGCGAGCGCGGTGCTCGGCGACGTCGTCAGCGCGATGATCCCGCCGGCCTCGACGCCCGAGACGACGCAGCGGCTGCCGATCGTCGAGGACGTCGACTCGTCGTTCTACCTGCATCTGGAGGTCGCCGACCGGCCGGGCGTGCTGGCGCGGGTCGCGGCCGAGCTGGGGCGCGAGGGAGTGTCGGTGAAGTCCGTGGTGCAGAAGGGCCTCGGCGACCGAGCGCGGCTCGTGCTCGTCGTGCATCGCGTGGCCGAGCGCAGCTTCCTGGAGGCGGTCGACGCGATCGCCGAGCTGGACTTCCTGCGGTCCCGGCCCCGCTTCATCAGGGTGATCGAGGAGGAGTACGTGTGAGCGCTCGCGTCGGGTTGATCGAGCGCTTCCGCGAGCGCCTGCCGTTCGGGCCGGACGACCCCGTCGTGTCGATGGGCGAGGGCTCGACGCCGTTGGTGGAGGCGCGGGCGCTGTCCGAGCGCGTCGGGGCGCGCGTGTGGCTGAAGCTCGAGGGGCTGAACCCCACCGGGTCGTTCAAGGACCGCGGGATGTGCTGCGCCGTGTCGGCCGCCGTCCGCGAGGGCTCGGAGGCGGTGATCTGCGCGTCCACGGGCAACACGGCGGCGAGCGCGGCCGCCTACGCGGCTCGCGCCGGGCTGCGCGGGGCGGTGATCGTGCCCGAGGGCAAGATCGCGACGGGCAAGCTCGCCCAGGCGCTGGTGCACGGCGCCCGCGTGGTGGTGCTGCACGGCAACTTCGACGACGCCCTGCGGCTCGTGCGCGAGCTGGTCGAGCATCACCCCATCTCGCTGGTCAACTCGGTCAACGACTACCGGCTCGAGGGCCAGAAGACCGCCGCGTTCGAGCTGGTCGAGAACCTCGGCGGCGACCTCGACGGGCTGTGCATCCCGGTCGGCAACGCGGGCAACGTCACAGCCTACTGGAAGGGCTTCCAGGAGCTCGACCGCTCGCCCCGCCTGTTCGGCTTCCAGGCGGAGGGCGCGGCGCCCCTCGTCCTCGGAGCGCCGGTGGCGCAGCCGGAGACGGTCGCGAGCGCGATCCGGATCGGCAACCCGGCGCGCTGGGAGGAGGCGATGGCGGCGTTCACCGCCTCGCGGGGCGAGGTGCGCGCGGTCAGCGACGCCGAGATCCTCGACGCCTACGCCTTCCTCGCGCAGCGCGAGGGCGTCTTCTGCGAGCCGGCCTCCGCCGCCTCGGTGGCCGGGCTGCTCAAGTACGGCGCGGGAGGCTGCGAGCGGATCGCCTGCGTCCTCACCGGGCACGGCCTGAAGGACCCCCAGACGGCGCTGGACCGCGCGGGCGGCGTGATCCCGTGCGAGCCGGACCTCGCCGCGCTGGAGCGCGCGGTGCTCGGCTAGCGGAACGGTCTCTGGGCTCTCACGTCATGCGTCGTCGCCGCAGCGTCCGCGTTCCCGCTTCCAGCGCCAACCTGGGGCCCGGCTACGACGCGTTCGCGGCCGCCCTGGCGCTCCACCTGGAGCTCGAGGTGGAGGAGACCGGCGCGTTCGCCGTCGAGACGGAGCTCAACGTGCCGCGTGACCGGACGAACCTGCTCGTGCGGGCGTTCGAGCGCCTGCACCCGGTCGACGGCCTCACGTTCCGCGTGCGCTCCACGATCCCGATGTGCGGCGGCCTCGGCTCCAGCGCGGCGGCGGTCGTCGCCGGGCTCGTCGCCGCCGACCACCTGTTCGAGCTCGACGCCGACGTGCTCGCCGTCGCCACCGAGATCGAGGGCCACCCGGACAACGTCGCGGCGGCCCTGTGCGGCGGGTTCGTCGTCTGCGCCGACGGCGAGGCGGTGCGCTTCGACGCGCCCGCGGGGCTGGAGGCGCTGATCGTCTCGCCCCACGCGCCGGTCCGCACCGAGCAGGCGCGCGCCGCCCTGCCCGTGCAGGTGCCGATGGCCGACGCGATCTTCAACACCGCGCACGGGGCGCTGCTGATGCTCGGCCTCGCCCGGGGCGAGCCCGACCTCATCGCCCGCGGCCTCCGCGACCGCCTGCATCAGCCGCACCGCGCGCACCTGTACCCGCGCTCGATGGCGGTCGTGGAGCGCGCGCCCGCGCTCGGCGCCCTCGGGGCGACGATCTCCGGCGCCGGCCCGACGGTCCTGGTGTGGACGCACGCGGAGCAGACCGGCGCGGTCCACGAGGCGCTGTGCGCCGAGGCCGAGGGCTGGGCGGACGTGCAGCGCGTCGCCTTCGAGGCGACCGGCGCCGACGTGACGGAGCTCTAGCTCCCCGGGGCCGCCCAGGCGCGGCTCCCACCGTCGTCCGGGCCCGTCGCCGCTTGGCTAGGCCCGCCGCCGCACACGGCGGACGAGGTCCGCGGCCAGCACGACCGCCGCGCCGGTCATGCCCGCCCCGACGACGGAGACGCCGTTGCGCCGCGGCGGCGGGTCCGCGTGCCACACGATCGGTCCGCCGATCAGCAGCGCGGCGGCGAGCAGCCCGTAGGTGAGCCGGTCGACCGCCTCGTCGGCGTCGCTGTGGCGCACGTCGATCGAGAACGAGCCCGACGCCACCTGCCGGGCGAGTCCCTCGAGCCCATGCAGCAGGTGCGGGCGGTCCAGCGTCAGCCGCCGGAGCAGGCTCTCGCCCTGCTCCAGCAGCCCCGCCGGGCTCAGCCGGTGCTCCGCGAGCCGCCGCAGCACGCGCCGCAGCACGGGGGCGAGGTGGAAGCCCGGGTCGAGCGTGCGCAGCGTGCCCTCGAGCTCGCCGCCGACCTGGGCGAGGAGGTCGAGCTTCGCGGGGATCTCGAGCCCGTGGCGGCGCACCGTGGCGCGCAGCTCGCCCAGCAGCGTCCCCAGGTCGAGCTTCGCCGCGCCCGCGGCCATCAGCGGCGCGAGCGCGCGCTCGACGTCCTCGGCGAACAGGTCGCGGTCCAGCCCGGCGCCGTGCTCGCAGACGCCCAGCAGCGTGTCGGCGACGGCGTCCGGGTCGCCGGCCGCCACCCCGGCCGCCACCGCCGCCAGCGCCGTCCGCGTCTCGTCGTCGACGCGCATGACCATCCCGCAGTCGATGACGCCGATGCGCCCGCCGGGCAGTACGAAGATGTTGCCCGGATGCGGGTCGGCGTGGACGAAGCCGTCGCGGAAGATCATGTCCATCCACAGCTCCGCCGTGCGCCTCGCGAAGGCCGCGCCGTCGAGCCCTCCGTCGGCGTGCTCGCCGTCCGCGCGCGCGGGGCCGTCGAGCAGCTCCAGAGTCAGCACGCGCCCGTCGGAGCGCTCGAGCACGGGCCGCGGGAAACGCACGTCGGCCTCGGCGCCGAAGCTCTCTCGGAAGCGGACGCAGTTGGCGGCTTCGCGGTGGAAGTCCAGCTCGGCGAGCGTGCGTCGGCGGAAGCGGTCGGCCAGCTCGCGCGGCCGGTAGGCGCGGGCCTCGGCGACGTGGTCCTCGAGCGCGCCGGCGAGCGCCGCGATGATGTCGAGGTCCTCGTGGACGAGCGCGTCGATGCCGTCGTGCTGGACCTTCACGGCCACGGCGGTCCCGTCCGGCAGCGTCGCCGCGTGCACCTGGCCGATCGAGGCCACGCCCAGCGGCTCGGGCTCGAACGTCTGAAACAGCTCGTCGACGGGCGCGCCCAGCTCGCGCTCGACGGTCGCCCGGACCTCCTCCGGCGGGCGCGGGTCGGCGTGCTCCTGCAGCGAGGCGAGCGCCGCCTCGACCTCGGGCGGCACCATGCCGCTGACGCTCAGCAGCTGGCCGAGCTTGACGTAGATGGGGCCGAGCTCCTCCAGCGCGAGCCGCAGCCGCTCGGCCTCGGGCCGGTCGCCGGCCACGGCGGCGTCGGTCTGCCCGAGGTGGCGTCGCACCCAGCCCGGCGCGCGGTCGTGCAGCCGCGAGCCGACGCCGTAGCGCCCGAGCACGGAGATCGTGTGCGCCAGGCGGGCGGAGCTCGGGCCGACGCGGCGCAGCGCGGTCATGCGGCGCGCAGCCTCCGCAGCCGGCGCCGCGGGCCCGCCATCTCCAGACGCTCGAGCAGCTCGTCGGCCAGCGCCAGGTAGTCCGCGCCGAGGTCGGGCCGGTGGTCGAGGATCGACACGCCCCGCTCGGCGGACTCCGCGTAGGCGATCGAGGCGCGGATCGTCGTCTCGAAGACCTTGTCGCCGTACTCCCGACGCAGCGCGGCGTAGGCCTCGCGCGAGTGGACGGTCCGCATGTCGGCGATGTTCAGCACCACGCCGAGCCAGCTCAGATCCTCGTTGTGGATGTCGCGGGCGACCTCGACCAGGTCGAGCACCTGGGCGACGCCCTGGAGCGCGAAGTGCTGCGCCTCCGAGCTGATCAGCGCGTGGTCGGCCGCCACGAGCCCGTTGACCGTGAGCAGCCCGAGCGCGGGCGGGCAGTCGACGAAGACGACGTCGTAGTCGCCCTCGAGGTCCCTCAGCGCCCGCTTCAGCGTCAGCTCGCGGCCCATCCTGCCCGCGAGCTGGAGCTCGGCCTCGGCCAGCGGGAGGGCGGCGGGGACGACGTCGTCGTGGACGGCGGCTGCGAGCGTCGCCGCGCCGACGAGGACGTCGCCGATCGTCGGCGCGGCGTCGGGCGGGACGTCGAAGTAGTCCGACAGGTTGCCCTGCGGGTCGAGGTCGATCGCCAGCACGCGCAGGGCGCAGCGGCGGAGCACGTCGGCGAGCGTCCGGACCGCCGTCGTCTTGCCGGTGCCGCCCTTCTGCGAGAGGACCGCGATCGTCTCAGCCATCGAGGGCGCGAGGCTACCGGCCGGCCGCCCTGCGCGCCGGCGCGATCAGACCCTCGCCTCCTCGGGCTCCGCCTGCGACGGCCGCGACGCGACCTCGACGAACACGAGCCGGTAGCGTCCGACGACGATCTCGTCGCCGTCGCGCACGACCCGCCAGTCGACGCGCTGCCCGTTGACGAACACGCCGTTGAGGCTGCGGTCGTCGAGCACGCGCACGCCGTCGGCCTGGCGAACGAGCAGCGCATGGCGCCGGCTGACGGTGGGGTCGTCGAAGCGGACGTCCGCGGCCAGCGAGCGTCCGATGCGGGTCCACTCCCGGCTGAGCGGCACCACGCGAAGATCGCCGCCCTCCTCGAAGGCCAGATACTCGCCGGGGGCGCCCGCGGCGGCGCGAGCCCGGTCGAGGAGGCTCGTCAGCTCGTCGGGCGTACGCCGCCGCGGCTGGTCGCGGGCGAAGCGGCCGCTGGGAGAGATGCCGAAGAGCGAGGCGCGCCGGTAGGCGTCGCCGCCGCACCCGGGGCACTCGGGGAGCGCGTCCTCCGCGGTCAGGGTCACCACGTAGCCGCACGTCTCACACCGAAACGACCCCGTACCGGCAAGGGTCCCCGTCGTGAGTGAATCCATAATCGGTCCCGCCTCTCCTCGGGTGCTCGCCCGATCGTAACGCAGCCCCGCGGGATCGCAAGCCGGCAGGACGGCGCGGCCTCCTTGGCCGGCCATTGCTCCACATACCCGCGCCACGGCCCGGCCCAAACGGGGCAGGACCGCCCGTCACAGCGGCGAAGCAGAGGCCATGCGCCGCACTCGCGACTCCGACCTCGCCCAGCATCTGGTCCGCAAGAGCGTCGACGCGCTCAGCGACGACAGCGGCCGCTGCGACCACTGCGGCCGGACCCCGTTGACCGGCGAGCAGGTGCACCGCTACGACGACGGCGGGCTGCTCTGCGAGCTGTGCCGTCCGCTGCGCCGGGTCGAGGACGCCCGTGCGGAGGTCGTGCGCCACCCCGAGCACGGACACGCCGTGCGGGTGGTCTCGCGCGCCGCAGCGTAGACTGCGGCGGCGCATGGATCCCGTCACCGTCAGCACGACGATCGCCCGTCCCCGCGAGGAGGTCTTCACCTACCTCGCCGACATCGCGAACCATCCCGAGTTCTCCGACCACTACCTGGTCGACTGGCGCCTCACGCGCGAGCAGTCCTACGGGACCGGCGCGGGCGCCCGCTTCACGTTCAAGGCGCCGCGCAACCGCTTCAACCAGGCGGACGTGACGCTCGTCGAGGTCGATGCCCCCCGGCGCATCGTGAAGGCGGGCCGCGGCGGCAAGTACAACCGCACCGGGCTGCGCGCCGTCTACGAGCTCGAGCCGGCCGCGGGCGACATGACGCGCGTGACCTTCACCGTGGAGACGCGTCCCGGCAACCTGGCCGATCGGATCATGGAGTCCTTGGGCTTCCGCGGCTGGGTCAAGCGCAAGACCGCCAAGGCGCTGCGCAGGATGCGGTCGATCCTCGAAGACGGCGAGGGTCGTGGCGAGCGCGCGACCATCGCCGGCCGCTGAAAGCTAGGATCCGCAGCTGCATGACTGCTCGACGCCTTCTTCCCCTCCTTGCCGTGTCCGTCCTCGCCGTCGTCCTCGCCGCGTGCGGGAACAAGCAGGCGATTCACACCGTGGGCCATACGGAGGGCGCGTACCTCGACGTCGGCGGCCTCACCTACCAGGTGCAGATCTCCCGGGTCCTGAACCCGAGCGACAACGAGGACCGCGGCTATCTCGTCGACCTTCCGCTCGAGCAGCGGGAGCTGGCCCCGGACGAGGCGTGGTTCGGCGTCTTCGTGCTCGTGCAGAACACCAACGAGCAGGCCTACGACGCGGCTGAGGAGTTCGAGATCCGCGACACCCAGGACGACCGGTACCAGCCGATCGAGCTGGGCCCGGACAACGTCTTCGCCTACCGCCCCGGCCCCGTCGAGCCCGGCGACACGCTGCCGGCGGAGGACACCGCCGCGCTGAACAACCCGTCCGTGAACGGCGGCCTGCTGCTGTTCAAGGTCAAGAACTTCTCGTTCGACAACCGCCCCCTGGAGCTGGAGATCCACAGCCCGGGCGACGTCGAGCCGGCGCTGGCCACCGTCGATCTCGACGTGTAGAGCGCCGGGGGGCGCAGGGACGTGCGCTGAGCTCGCGTTCAGGAGCTGGGCGACGCCCAGCGCACGTGGTCCCGGCGGACCGCCACCGAGAAGTATAGATACATCGACGTTTGCGACGCAACCGGTCGTCGGCCGAAGGAGGACGCGCGCCGGTCGGCATCCGCGAGCAGGGGACGCTCAGCGCGGTCGCAGCGCCGCCTCGAGCACCGTGCGCGCCACCGGCGCCGCCACGTCGCCGCCGCCGCCGGCACGTACCAGCAGCACGCCCACGGCGGCGCGCGGCGGGCGCTTGCCGCCCGGCGCATAGGCGACGAACCAGGCGTCGGTCGAAGGCGGCTCGGGCTCGGCGCCGGGCACCGGCGCCGGCGCCTCGGTCCCGGGCGCCACGCGCGTGTCCTCGAGCTCGGCGGTCCCGGTCTTGCCGGCGACCCTGCGGCCCGGGATCGCCGCGGCGGCGCCGGTGCCGTCGGACACGACCGCCTCCATCATGCGCTCGACCTGGCGGGCGATCTCCGGCGTCGTCACGGGGACCGTCCCGCGGCGCTCGCCGTGCTCGAACGTCGGAAGAGGCCGCTTGCCCTCCAGCGCGATCGTGGCCGCCACCAGCGTCATCGTCAGCGTGGTCGCCTCCACGCGCCCCTGTCCGATGGCCGACGAGCCGACCGCCAGGTCGTCGCCGATCTCCTCGGCGGGCGGCAGGGTGGGCGTCGCGACGCCGGGGATCCCGACCGGCTGGTCGAAGCCGAAGCGGTGCGCCGCCTCGACGAGGCGCTCCGCGCCCAGCTCCGCGCCCATCGGGGCGAAGACGGAGTTGCAGGAGTGCGCGAAGGACTGCACGAGCGTCCCGCCGCACGGCTCCCCGTGGGCGTTCTCGAGCGGGACGCCCTCGAGCACCGCCTCGGTCTCCACCGGGTAGGTCTTCGACGGCTTCGTGATCCCCTCCTCGAGGCCGGCGGTGACCGTGACGATCTTGAACGTCGAGCCGGGCGGCTGGAGCCCGGAGAGCGGGATTCCCACGGCAGCCAGCACCTCGCCGCTGCGGGGGCGCATGGCGATCACGCCGCCCAGGCGCCCGGCGAGCGCGTCGATCGCCGCCTGCTGCACCTTCGGCGCGATCGTGGTGCGGACCGGGTCGGCGGGCTGCGGGGCCTGCGAGGCGAGCAGCCGCTCGCCCGCGAGCAGCACGCCGCCCGGTGTGCCGCGGAGCTCGTCGTCGAAGATCCGCTCGAGGCCCGACGTCCCCACCTCCGCGTCGGGCGGCACGCCCGCGGCGCGCAGCTCGGCGACGCGCTCCTCGGGGATCGGCCCGAGCGAGCCGGCGATCGAGGCGGCCACCGGGCTCAGCGCCTGGTCGTCCTCCCCGCGGGCGAGAGGCGTGCGGTCGCGGGCCAGCAGCGCCGCGCGCGGCGGCAGCTCGGTGCGCGCGCCGAGCCGCTCGCCACGGCGCAGGCCGGGGAAGGCGAGCTCCTCGCTCCAGGCCACGCGCGGCTCGCCGTCGAGCTTGGTGATCGGCAGCCGCAGCTCCGTGTGGACGGTGCCGAACGCCCGGGTGCGGATGACGGCCGGCAGGACCACGACGCCGTCGTCGCCGTCGCGCGGGGCGCCGAAGGCGACCGCCCGCACCGTCGCCGTCGTCTCCGCGTCACGGTGGGCGCGAGCGAAGTCGCGCAGCGAGCGGCCGTGGCTCTCGGCGTCCGACAGCGCGAACATGCGCGCCAGGTCGCCGGCCTCCCACGCCTGG
>JANJUA010000374.1 GCA_024710825.1 Solirubrobacteraceae bacterium | reverse complement strand
TCGGTCACGATCGCGGTCTCGCCGAGGCCGTCGATGGCGGTGAAGTAGCGGCCGGCCACGGGCGCGGCGGCGGGACCGGAGCCCAGCGTGTGGATGGGCGCCTCGGCCACCTCCTCGGCGTCGAGGACGGCTCCGCCGGACGTCATCACCATGGCGCGGCCGTGGAAGCCGGCGTCGACCAGCGCCTGGGTGATGCTTCCCAGGTAGGTCCTCATGAGCGGCTTCAGCGAGGCGTCGATGACCGCCGCCGAGGCACGCCGATACTCGCGGATCGTCGGGCTGAGAGCGTGCGAGAGCGTCACCGGGACGTCCGGCAACCGCTCGCGCAGCAGCTCGCCGACGCGCTGCTCGTGCGCGGGGTTGACCACCGACCACAGCAGGCAGACGGCGATCGCCTCGATCCCGTCGTGCTCGAGCCGCTCGATCACGGATTCGACGGCGGTGTCCTCGAGAGCGGTGACGACCGAGCCGTCGACGCCCACCCGCTCGGCGAGCTCGTAGGTGTAGCGCCGCGGCACGTACGGCTTCGGATACGGGACCGTGTGGTCGAAGGTGCCGATCCGCCCGCTCTCGCGCCACAGGAGGATGTCCGGGTGTCCTTCGGTGACGAGCAGCGCCGTCCGCGCGACCTCGCCCGAGACGACGGCGTTCGTGGCCCGCGTGGTCCCGTGGACGAAGTGCGACGAGCGCCCGAGCAGCGTCGCCACGTCGGTCCCGAGATCGGCGGCACCGACCTCGAGCGCCGCGAGGATGCCTTCGACGGGGTTGGTCGGCGTCGTCGAGCTCTTGTAGGTGAACACGCCGCCGGCGCCCAGGTCGATCGCCAGGTCGGTGAACGTCCCGCCCGTGTCGACGCTCAGCCTGATCGGCTCCGTCCCCGTCAGCATGACGTCTCCATCTGCGCTCGGTCTCCTTGCTCGATATCTCCGTTGGGAACGACGACGGCGCGGCCCGAGATCCGACGCTCGGCGAGGGCCGCATAGGCGGCGGCGGCCTCCTCGAGCGAGAACCGCTGCGTGACCATCCCGCCGAGGGAGATCGCGCCGCGCATCGCGAGTCGGGTGAGCTCGCGGATGTCGGCCTGAGGTCGACCGCCGTAGGAGCCGCGCACGTGGACCTGGCGCCGCACGAGCCGGTTGAGCCCGACCTCGCCGCTGGCCTCGCTGTCGGTCAGCCCGACGATGACCGCGGCGCCACCGTCCCGGACGACCGCGCCGGCGAGCGCGAAGGTGCCCGGGCCGCCGCAGGCGTCGAACGCGACGTCGACGCCGCGGCCGTCGGTGGCGTCCATGACCGCCAGCTCGACGGTCCTCGGGTCCTCGCCGCAGACGAACGCATGGGTGGCGCCATGACGAGGAGCGTCGGTGAGCTTGGCCTCGACGGCGTCGAGGGCGATGATCCTGTCGGCCCCGAAGGCCCGGGCCAGCTGCATGATCGCCGTGCCGATCCCGCCGACGCCGATGACGGCGACCGTCTGCCCCGCGCGGAGGTCGGCCGCGTGACGGACCGCGCCGTACGCGGTGAGGAAGGCACACCCGAGGATGCTGCTCTCGACCAGCGGCAGCTCGTCGGGCAGCGCGATCACGTCGGTGAGCGGCACGACGCACGCCTCGGCGAGCCCTCCCATCGAGTACATCCACACCGGCTCGCCGTCGTGCCGGCGCAGGCGCGTCTCACCGTCGTAGAGAACGCCACGGAGGCGGTTCATCTCGAAGAACGAGCTGCACAGCGCCTGCTCGCCGATGTGACAGTTGTGACAGTTCCCGCAGGGGATGATGAACGAGGCGACGACGCGATCGCCCGGCTTGACGGCCGACTGCTGACCGCCGTTGACCTCCTCGACCACACCGGCGATCTCGTGTCCCAGCACCGCCGGCTGAGGGAAGGCGACGTGTCCCTCGATGACGTGGAGGTCCGTGTGACACACTCCACAGGCGGCCACCCGGACGAGCGCCTCCCCGACCCGCGGCCGGGGAAGCGCGAGATCCTCCACCGCCAACCTTCCCTCGGCGAGCACCGCCGCCTTCATGCGGTGACACCTCGGCAGGCCAGGCGACGACGAGTGGTGTCCCGGTGTGAGTTTTGGTGAATGCCAATCATCGACGGCAACGAAGCTAAGAGAGCCGACTGCGCATGTCATTGGAAGGACTCTCCGAACTTCGCGCGCCGACCGCTGGCGTTCTCACAACGTCCGGGAGGCGCCGCCGGCCTCGGCATCTCGTACGATCGCCTCCATGACCGCGGAGGGCGCGTGAAGCTGCGTCTGTACCACCACCGCGACGGAGCGCGCGTCGCCTATCGCGAGGCGGGCACCGGCCCGGCCGTCGCGATCCTGCACTCCGCGATGCTGTCGCATCGGGAGTGGGAGCCGCTCGTCGAGGAGCTGGCGCCGCGCTTCCGCGTCGTGCTGCCCGACCTGCCGCTGCACGGCGACTCCGAGGACCGCCCGCGCCACCCGTACACGCTCGACTGGATGGCCGAGGTCATGGCCGGGTTCGCCCGCGAGGCGTGCGGCGCCCGCCCGCTCGTCGCCGGGCACGAGCTGGGCGCGGAGGTCCTCGTGCGCGCGATCGCGCGCGGGTACCTGCGCCCCGGCAAGCTCGTGCTCATGCCGAACTCGCTGCACCGCCCGCCGCCGCGGCGCCGGGCGTGGCGGCTCGCCGCGCGCGCCGGGGCGGTGCCGGTCCTCGACCGTGCCGTCGCCCACGGCGCGAAGGTGATGCTCCGCCCGGAGGTGGGGGTGCGGCTGTCGGCTCGGCGCAACCCGGCGGCCCGCGACCTCGTGCGCCACGCGGTCGCCGACGCGGGCGGCAACGCGAACCTCGCGCGCTCGTGGGCTCGGTTCGCCCGCTCGTGGCCGACCCGCGGAGCTCGTCGCGAGGTGCTCGACGAGCTGTCGCGGATCGCCTGCCCGACGCTGCTGCTGTGGGCCGACGCCGACGAGCATCACCCGCTCGACGCGGCCGAGGAGGCGCTCGACCTGCTCCCGGACGGGCACCTCCGCGTGGTGCAGAGCACGGGGTTCCTCATCGCCTACGACGACCCGGTGGGCGTGGGGCGGGAGCTCAGGGCCTTCCTGGTCTAACGTCCATGGTCCTATGAGCACGAGCGAGCAGCAGCAGACACTCTGGGGCGGCGAGACCGCCAAGGCCATCGAGAACTTCCCGGTCTCCGGCGAGCGCGTCCCCGCGTCGGTGGTGCACTGGCTGGCGCGCATCAAGGCGGCGGCGGCGCGCACCAACGCCGAGCTCGGCCTCCTCGACGGCGAGGTCGCCGGTCGCATCGCCGAGGCGGGCGACAAGGTCGCCGCCGGGGAGTACGACGCGCAGTTCCCGATCGACGTCTTCCAGACCGGCTCGGGCACCTCGACGAACATGAACGCCAACGAGGTCATCGCCAACCTCGCGGGCGACGGGGCGCACCCCAACGACCACGTCAACATGGGGCAGTCATCCAACGACGTCTTCCCGAGCGCCGTCCACCTCGCCGCGCTCGACGAGGCGACGCACCGCCTGCTGCCCGCGCTGTCGCGGCTGGAGAGCGCGCTGCAGGCGAAGGCCGACGAGCTCCACGACGTCGTGAAGTCCGGGCGCACGCACCTCATGGACGCCGTCCCGGTCACGCTCGGCCAGGAGTTCGCCGGCTACGCGGCGCAGATCCGCCTCGGCGCGCGCCGCGTGCGCGGCGCGCTGCCGCAGGTCGCGCAGATCCCGCTCGGCGGGACCGCGACCGGCACCGGCCTCAACACGCATCCGAAGTTCGCCGAGCTCGTCCGCGCCAAGCTGGCGGAGGGCTCCGGGCTCGACGTCCGCGGCCCGGAGGACCCGTTCGAGGCACAGGGCAACCGCGACGCGCGGGTGGAGCTGTCCGGCGCGCTGAAGGTCCTCGCCGTCTCGCTGACGAAGATCGCCAACGACCTGGCCCTCATGGGCTCCGGCCCGCGGGCGGGGATCGGCGAGATCTTCCTGCCGGAGCTCCAGAAGGGCTCCTCGATCATGCCGGGCAAGGTCAACCCGGTGCTGCCGGAGGTCGTGCTCCAGGTCAGCGCCCAGGTGATCGGCAACGACACGGCGATCACGGTCGGCGGCATGCAGGGCCAGTTCGAGCTCAACGTGCGCATCCCGCTGATCGCGCGCAACCTGCTCGGCTCGATCCACCTGCTGACGACGTCCTCGCAGCTGTTCGCCGAGAAGTGCATCGACGGCATCACCGCCAACGAGGAGGGCTGCCGCCGCTCGGCGGAGGGCACGCTCGCCGCGGCGACCGCGCTCAACCCGCACATCGGCTACGACCGCGCGGGCCAGATCGTCAAGAAGGCCGCCGAGTCCGGCCGCATGCTCCGCGACGTGGCGCTCGAGCACGGCGTCGACGAGGAGACCTACGAGAAGGCGATGGACCTGCGCAAGATGGCGCGCGGGTCGGCCGCGCACCCGGACGCCTGACCGCCTGACGCGTCGGCGCCCCCGCTCGTCGAGCGGGGGCGCCCCGTCTCGGGTGGCGCCCGCGTCAGCGCACTCGCCGCACCGGCCCGCTTCCGCGCTGGACTCCGGTCTGGCCCGCCCGCAGCACGATGCCCCGCTTCGGCCGGTGGATGGGCGCCATGTGGACCTTGCCCGCGGTGACGCGGATCGTCGTGCGTTCGCGCTTGGGGTGGTACGCGACCGAGAACGCCGTGCCGCGTGGACCGGCCACCGCCCGTTCGGTCGCGACGCGGGGCTCGGGCCCGTCGCCACCGCCGACGGTGAGCCAGATCCTGCCGAGCACGACGCGCAGGTCGTCGCGCCAGCGCCACTCCTCGTCCCGGCTGGTGACGCAGTTCTCGCCGAACCTCAGCACGCCGCCGCGAGCGATTCGCAGCTTGGTGCCGTCGGGCAGCTCGAGCTCGACACCCCTGGGGATGGACGAGGACCTCGGTACCCGCAACGTCCCGCCCGCGCCGAGGCGGCGGC
>JANJUA010000369.1 GCA_024710825.1 Solirubrobacteraceae bacterium | reverse complement strand
ACCTTCTCGACCGGCCGGCGCAGCAGCTCCGAGACGAGCGCGACGATCACCGGGCTCGCCGCCGCGCCGACGATGGTCCCCGCGCCCCACACGCGCGACACGATGTACGTCGTGCACGCCGACGCCACGCTCGCGATCGCGAGCGTCCGGACCGAGATGCCGCCGCCGCGCTCGTCGTCGTCCGAAGCCATGCGCGCCAGGCTAGACCCGATCGGCCCGTGGCCGCGTCCGCGCATGACCGGACGCGGCACTAGGTTCTGTTGCATGCGCACCGAGCTGCACTTCCATCTCCTCCCGGGCGTCGACGACGGCCCCAAGACCGTCGAGGAGAGCCTGGAGCTGGCGCGCATGGCGGTGGCCGACGGCACCGCGACGGTGGTCTGCACGCCCCACGCGCGCGACGTGGAGGTGGCGACCGTCCCCGACCGCGTGGCCGCGCTGCGCGACGACCTGCGGCGCGCCGGGATCGCGCTGGAGCTGATCGCAGGCGTCGAGGTGGCGCAGGACGACGTCGCGCGCATGACCGCCGCCGAGCTGGAGATCGCCGCCCAGGGCCCCGCGGGCCGCCGCTGGATCCTGCTCGAGGCGCCGCTCACGCTCGACGCATCGGGTCTCCTGGACGCCGCGGACGAGCTCGGCGCCCGCGGCTACGGCCTCGTCATCGCGCACCCCGAGCGCTGCCCGACGCTCATGGAGCCGGGCGGGGGGCTGGACGATCTGGTCGGCGCGGGCGCGCTGCTGCAGCTCAACGGCTCGTCGCTCACCGGCCGCCACGGCGGGCGCGCGCGCGACTGGGCCGTCGACCTCGCCGCCGCGGGCCGCGCGTCGGTCATCGCCTCCGACGCCCACCGCCCCACCCGCGGCCCCGTCCTGAGCTCCGCCGTGGCCGAGTTGACCGGCGCCGCCGGCCTCTGTGCGGACGCGGCGGAGCGCCTGGTCGCCGGTGCCCCGCACGCGTTGTTGCAGCACGGGTTGGCGCCCGCCGCGACGATCGGGGCATGAGCGCCGCCTACGACGCCGGCCAGTGGACCGATCTGTTCGTCGCCTGCGCCGGGGCGGCGGCCGCGCTCACCGGACTCGTGTTCGTCGCCGTGTCGATCAACATCGAGCGCATCCTCGCCATCCCGACCATGCCCGAGCGCGCCCTGCAGACGCTCGTCGCCCTGCTCGGGGTCGTGATCGTCTCCGTCCTGGCTCTCGTTCCCGGCCAGGGCGACTCGGAGCTCGCCGTCGAGCTGCTCGTCGCGGGCATCGCCGTCAGCGCGACGCTCGCCCTGCTCGGACGCGGAGCGCTCCACACCGGCCGGCCGCCGACCGAGGTCCTGCCCCGCATAGCGCTCTTCGCGCTGGCCGCCGTGCCGTTCGCCGTCGCCGGCCTGAGCCTGCTCGTCGGGTGGGGCGGAGGCCTGTACTGGGTCGTCGCCGGGATCCTCGGCGCGGTCGTCGGCGGCGTCGTGAACGCCTGGGTGCTGCTGGTGGAGATCCTCCGCTAGCAGTCCATATCCTGGTCGCTTGCCGCCGATCGGAATGCAGCGGTTCGCGCCGTTCCTCGTCGCGCTGATCGTCTACGCCCTCGCGCTGGCGGCGATGGACGCGCCGTTCACGGGCGACGAGCCGCACTACGCGCTCGAGGCGTTCAGCATCGTCGAGGACGGCGACCGCGACCTCGCCGACGACTACGCGAGCCTCGAGCGCGTCCAGCGCGTCGCCGACGTCGTCACGCTGCAGCCCCAGGCCTACCGCTTCTCGCCCCACGGGCCGCTGAGCTCGATCCACAACGTCGGGCTGCCGCTGCTGCTCGCCCCGGCCGCCGCGGTCGGGGGCACCGTCGAGGCGATGCAGGTCGAGCTCATCGCGATCGCGGCGATCGGCGCGCAGCTGCTGTTCTCGATCCTCGCGCTGCTCGTGCCCGGCCGGGCGAGGCTGCGCTGGGCGGTCTGGGCGGCGATCGTCTTCAGCGTCCCGCTGCTGGCGTACTCCGCGCGCCTGTACCCGGAGATGCCCGCGGCGGTGATCGTGCTCGCGGTGGTGCGCATCCTGCTCGCCACGAGGATCGGCTGGCCGGCGGCGCTGCTCGCGTCGGCGCTCGCCGCCTACCTGCCGTGGCTGCACATCCGCTTCAGCGTCGTCGCGGTCGCTCTGATCGCGGCGCTCGCGGTGCGCGTCGTGCAGACGACGGGCGCCCGTCCGGGCGTGCTGACCGCCGCCGTCGCGCCGTTCGTCGTCGGCCTCGCGGTGCTGTCGGTCGGCTTCGCGAGCTGGTACGACACCCCCTCGCTGCTGGCGCAGGTGCGCGCGGTGGACCGCATCGCCGACGCGCCGAGCGTCGCCCGCGAGAGCGTCGACCCGGGGACGGAGGCGCCCGAGTCCTCGCTGGCGGACGGGCTCGACGGCGCCCGCGCCTTCCACGGCTTCACGCGCGGGCTGTTCAGCGCCCGCAACGGCTGGATGCCGTTCGCGCCGGTCGGGCTGCTGGCGGTGGCGGCCGCCCTGGCGCTCGCGGTGCGAGGGCGCCGGTGGATCGCAGCCGCCGTCGCCGTCGCCGCGCTGTACTTCCTCCAGATCGCGCTGACCGGGGTGCTGCCCGGCTTCGCGCCGCCCGGGCGCTTCGAGCTCGTCTACCTGCCGCTGCTCGCCGTCCCCCTGCTGCTGGTGCTGCGCGACGTGCCCTGGACCCGCGTGCCGTTCTGGCCGCTCGCCGCCGCCGGGCTGGTCATCTCCGCGTTCGCCGTCGGCCACGCCTCCGGCCTCCAGCCCGCGCAGGCCGGGACCGCGCGCGCCGACGTCGGCGCCGCCAACCACCTCCTGCGCCCCTGGCCGACGGTCTCGCGCGAGCCGGACCGGCCGCCCAGGACGATCGCCCTCGACGTCTGCGAGGGCCGGCGGCCCGTCGGGGACCTGTTCGGCTGCGGCAGCGACGGCTCGGTGCGCGCGACCCCGGAGATGGGCGAGGGCTACCTGTACCGCGGCAACGCGCAGCGGCTGTCGGCGGGCGAGTGGGTCGTGGTGTCGTCGCTGATGCGCGAGGGCCCCGCCGAGGGCGATGGCGCCCGGATCGAGGTGCTGGCTGGCGGCCGCCGGTTCCTGAGCCGGGACGTCCCCGCCGCCGAGATCCCCGAGGGCGAGCTGCGCGCCGTCACCGAGGAGATCCGGGTGCCGGAGGGCACGCCGATCGAGACGCGCGTGCACACCTACGGCGACGTCACGCTCACGGCGCTCGCCCCGCGCTACAGCGAGGCGAGCGATCCCGCCACCGGTGCGCTCGCCGAGGGCACGCTGTTCCCCGACCTGTCCCGGGTGCTGCTGTGGCTGGGCGCGCTGCTCGGGCTGGCCGCGGCGATCGCCGTGTCCCTGCGGCCCCGCTCGCTAGAGCGAGGGCAGCCGCTGGACGTCGGTCAGAGCGGCCGCGAAGAGGTCGCCGTGCTCGGCGATCCGGGCCAGGACCGCGTCGGTGTCGAAGACCAGTAGCTCGGCGTCCTCGGCCTCGCGGCAGGCCTGCACCTCCTCCCAGGTCACCGGCGTCGATACCGTCGGCCGCTCGCGGGCCCGCACCGAGTAGACGTTCACCGTCGTCTTGTGCTCGTCGTTCTGAGACCAGTCGACGAGGACCTTCCCGGGTCGCAGCGCCTTCGTCTGCCGCGAGACGACGAGGTCGGGCACCTGCTGCTCGAGCAGCTCGGCGACCGCCTTCGCGAAGGGCTTGGTGTCGTCGTAGGTCACGTCGGGGTGGTTGAGCGGCACGTAGAGCTGCAGTCCCTTCGACCCCGACGTCTTGGCCAGCGAGGTGAGGCCGAGCCCGGCGAACAGCCCGCGGATGACGAGCCCGACCTCGCAGCACTGCACGAGGTCGGCGGGCGGGCCGGGGTCGAGGTCGAAGACGAGCATCGTGGGCCGCTCGATGCGGTCGGCGCGCGACAGCGACGTGTGCAGCTCGATGTCGGCGAGGTTCGCCAGCCAGGCGAGCGTCGCGGTGTCCTCGGCCAGCGTGAAGTCGATCGTCTTGCTGCCGGTGCGGATCGGCGCGGTGCGCACCCAGTCGGGCCGGTGCTTGGGCGAGTTCTTCTCGTAGAAGAACTGCCCGTCGACGCCGTTGGGGTAGCGCTTCAGCGTCAGCGGCCGGCCCTCGAGGTGCGGCAGGAGCGTCGGCGCCACACGCACGTAGTACTCGACCAGGTCGCCCTTCGTGAAGCCGGTGCGCGGCCACAGCACCTTCGTCCAGTTGCTGACCTTGACGCGGCGGCCCTCGAGCTCGATCTCGCGGGCGTCGTCGGGCAGCTCGCGGACGACGTCGAGCGGGTCCTTGTCCTCGCGCAGGCCCTTGAACGACGGGTGTCGCAGCAGCCCCTCGCTCGTCCACTCGGTGAACTCGACCTCGGCGAGCAGCGACGGGCGCACCCAGACGGCCCCGCGCGGCCCGCCCCGGCCGAACGGGTTGCGGTCGGTGCGCAGCGGCTCCAGGCGCGCGGCGAGCTCGTCGAGGGTGCGGTCGGTGAAGCCCGTGCCCACCCGGCCCGCGTAGCGCAACGGTCCGCCGTCCTCCTCGTGGACGCCGACGACGAGCGCGCCGATCCGCTGCGCGCGGCGGCCCTCGCCGGGCAGCCAGCCGGCGATCACGACCTCCTGGCGGGCGACGTTCTTGACCTTCAGCCAGGAGCCGGAGCGCCGGCCCGGCTCGTACGGCGCGTCGCGGCGCTTTGCGATCAGCCCCTCGAGCCCCTGCTCGGCGGTGGCCCGCAGGAGCGCGGCGCCGTCGCCGTGGTGGGCCTCGGGCGTCTGCCAGGCCGCGCCGCGCAGCCCGAGCGCCTCCAGGCGCGCCCGGCGCTCGTCGTAGGGGAGCTCCATGAGCGAGTGGCCGTCGAGCCACAGCAGGTCGAAGAGCACCAGCACGACCGGGATCTCCTTGGCCCGCCGGCGGACCTGGCTCTCGCCCGTGAGGTGCATCCGCTGCTGGAGGCGGCCGAAATCGGGGCGGCCGTCGGCGTCGAAGGCGACGATCTCCCCGTCGAGGATCGCGCCGCGGTGGCTCAGGGCGCGGTTCAGCGGCCGCAGCTCCGGATAGGACGCGGTGATGTCGCGCCCGTTGCGGGAGTGCAGGCGCAACCGGCCGGGCTCGCTGAAGACCAGCGCGCGGACGCCGTCCCACTTGATCTCGAACGCCCAGCGGTCCTGGTCGCGCCTCGGAGGCAGCCGCCCCGGCTTGGCGAGCATGGGGACGAGCGTCTCGGGCATCGGCTCGGCGTCGGGGTCGGCCGGCGGGTCCATGCGGTGCATGAGCCAGTCCTTGCCGTCTCCGGTGCGGATGAGCGCGTAGCGGCCGGCGAGGCGCTCGCCGTGGAAGGTGGCGATGACCTCGTCGTCGCGCCACTTCTCGAGGTCGTAGGTGCCGCGGTCCCAGATCGTCATCGTGCCGGCGCCGTAGCTGCCCTTGGGGATCTCGCCGTGGAAGTCGAGGTACTCGAGCGGGTGGTCCTCGGTACGGACCGCCTTGCGGTTCTGCCTCGGATCGGTCGGGATGCCGTTGGGCACCGCCCAGGAGGCCAGCGCGCCGTCGTGCTCCAGGCGCAGGTCCCAGTGCAGGCGCGTGGCGTGGTGCTCCTGGACGACGAAGGAGAGCTCACCGGGGCCCGCGTTCGCGCCCGTACCGTCGCGCGACCCCGGGGGCTCGGGGGTCTGGGTGAGGTCGCGCTTGGCGCGGTAGTCGGAGAGCCGGTCGCTCAGCGCGCGTCGGGGTCGTCGCGGTCCTCGGAGACCGCTTCGCGGTCGGCCTCGCCGTAGGCCGCCGCGTCGGGGGCCTCGTCCTCCGCGTCGGCCTCCTCGCGCACCCGGACGCCCGACTCGGGGCGCGACGGGCCGAGCTCGGAGTGCTCGATGAGCTCGTCCTCGGCCATCTCGAAGCCCTCTGCCTCTCCGCCGCCGGCCTCGTAGACCGGGTCCATGGCGGGGTCGTGCGGCATGCCGGGCTCGAGGTCGCGCGTGGGGCGTCCGCCGATGGCGCGCGCCTCCCGGGCGGCCTCGGCGGCCTCTTCGTCGGCGAGGGGATCTGGTCGATCGGTCATGCGACGCGCCTCTCGTTCGGGTTCATGGGCCCGTGCCTACCCGGACGCCGGGGGGGCCAACAGCCGCCCCGGGTCGGGAGGCGCTCAGCAGAAGACGGCGAAGTGGAACGGCAGCGGGCTGTTGACGCCCGCGAGGTTCCGGGTGATGACCGTGAGCTGCTGGGACGCGGTCTGCGACTGGTTGCCGTTCGGCTGCACCGTCGCGGAGCCGCTCTCGGCGGACTGCTGGTTGCCGCCGAGCGAGTAGCCGCCGATGGTGGCGACGATCGGGCACTGGCTCACGTTCTGGTTGAACGAGAGGGTGTACACGCCGGGCGTGGGGGTCGCGGAGGCGCCCGCGACGCCCTTGCCGTAGACGAGCGTGCCCTGGCTGCTGACGACGCCGGCGATCGCGGAGCCGCCGCCGGCCGGGCCGGCGGGGCCCTGCGGCCCGGCGGGGCCCTGCGGGCCGGCGGGGAGCTGGCCCTCGGCGAAGTCGACGGCCTTCAGCGAGCCGTTCTTGACGTCGGCGCTGGTGATCGTGCCGTTCTTGATCTTCTTGCTCGTCACGGCGCTGTCGTCGATGCGCGACGTGGTGACCGCGCCCTTCTTGATGTCGTTCGTGCCGATAGTGGCGGCAGCCACGGCGGTGCCGCCGGAGACGGCGAGGAAGAGCGCGAGCGACGACGCGACGTTCGCGTACGTCAGGCGCGGGCGGAGCTTGGACAAGAGGAAGGCACCTCCATTGCGGGGCGGAACGGGCTGCGCGACGATATCCGAGACGCGGGCGCTCCGGGTACCGACTTCGTCAGGCGACGGCCGAGGCGATCAGCCGACGATCTCCTTGAGGTCGACGACGAAGATCAGCGTCGCGTCCGGCGGGATGTCGGGGGGCGCGCCCATCTCGCCGTAGGCCAGGTCGGGCGGCAGGATCAGCTCGCGGCGCCCGCCGACCCTCATCCCGGCGACGCCCTCGTCCCAGCCGGCGATGACCTGGCCGGCGCCGAGCTGGAACTCGAACGGCGCCCCGCGGTCCCAGGAGGCGTCGAATTGCTCTCCGCCGTCGTAGAGCACGCCGACGTAGTCGACCGAGACGACGTCGCCCTCCTCGGCCTCCGGCCCGTCGCCCTCGATCAGGTCGCGGGTCTCGAGCTCCTTCGGCGCAGGGCCGTCGGGCACCTCGATCTCCGGCTTGGCGTCCAGGGCCGGATCGCCGGGCGCCTCGTCCTCGGGGGCCGTCTCGGCGGCGGTGGTGACGGCCTGGGTGTCGGAGACGGCGGCGCCGGACGGGGCGGCGTCGTCGGAGGAGTCGTCGCCACAGCCGGCGGCGACGAGGACCGCTGCGGCGAGGCAGAGCAGAAGGAGGCGTCGCATGGCTGCGGCAGCGTAGAAGATCGGACCGGCCCGGCACGCCGGTCGGAAGCCGGGAAGGGGACTCGAACCCCTGGCCTACCGCTTACAAGGCGGTTGCTCTACCAGCTGAGCTATCCCGGCGGGTCAGAGCAGTCTAGGTGCGGACGGCGTGCTCGATCGAGCCGTGGCCGTTGGAGCTGACGACGTGCTCGTAGGTGGGCACCTCGGCGTCCGCCGGGGTGTTCAGGCGGCGCTCCAGCTCGCCCAGCACGACGCCGAAGAGCAGGTGCCGCCAGGTCGCCTGGGCGAAGGCGCGGCGCGAGCCGAACAGACGAGGCAGGTCTGCGCGCGCGGGATGCACGCGGTCGGAGGCCAGCGCGAGCGGCCACGTGCCCGCGTTCTCCGCGAGGCCCGCCGCCGGGCCGCGCGCCCAGGAGGGCAGCGGCAGCCGCGGCGCCACGTTCGCGTACACGGCGCCGAACAGCGCCCCGTTGGCGAGGTGCAGCGCCGTGCCGACGACCCGCGCCGGGACGGGCCGCCGCGTCACCAGCCGGCCGAGCAGCTCGGCGTCGTCGTAGGACGAGCGGAAGACCCGCTTGTCGAGCGGCTGCTGCGCCGCCCACACGCCGGCGGCCACGGCGCCGGCGAGGGCGCCCCTCAGGGTGTGCGCGGTATCGATCGCCATGGACGACCCACTGTAACGAGCGCGTCGCGGGCGGGTACCCAGGATCATGGACCGCGCCGCGTACCTCGATCGCACCCGAAGCCGGGGCGTCAACCCGATCGTCTACTGGATCGTGCGCGGCCTCTTCCAGCCGTTCTTCCATCTGTACTTCCGTCTGTCGCGGGTCGGTCGCGAGCACGTGCCGCAGGAGGGCCCGATGATCGTCGCGGCCAACCATCGCTCGTTTCTGGATCCGTTCGTCATCGGCACGCTCGTGCGCCGGCCGATCTACTTCGTGGCCAAGAAGGAGCTGTTCCGCAAGCCGCTGGTCGCCTGGTTCCTCAACTCGCTCGGCGCCTTTCCGATCGATCGCGGCAACGCCGACGGCGACGCGATGGCGACCGCGCGCGAGATCCTCGAGCGCGGCGAGGTCGTGATGATCTTCCCCGAGGGCACGCGCACGCGCCCGGGCCCGCTCGGCACGCCGCGGCGCGGCGTCGGTCGGCTCGCGCTGGAGACCGGAGCGCCGGTGCTGCCCGTCGCGGTCATCGGCACCGAGGCGATCCGGCGCGGCTGGCGCATCCGGCCGCACAAGGTCCGCATCCGCGTCGGCAGCCCGCTGCGCTTCCCGAAGGTGGCCGACCCGTCGCCCGATCTCGCCCGCGCCGTCACCGACCGCATCTGGCCCTGCGTCGCGCTGCAGTGGGAGTGGCTGGGTGGCCCGACCCCGGTGCGCCGCGCCGCCGTCATCGGCGCGAGCACCCGCGCCGCGGCGCTCGCGGGCGCGCTCGAGCGCGCCCGGGTGGACGTCACGCGCGCCACCCCCGCGGCCGCCGACGGGATCGAGCTGGGCGCGCAGGACCTCGTCGTGCTCGCGGTGCCCGCGCCCGAGCTGCCGGGGGTGGTCGAGCGCCATGGCGACCGCATCCCGGCGCGCGCCGGCGTGCTCG
>JANJUA010000366.1 GCA_024710825.1 Solirubrobacteraceae bacterium | reverse complement strand
CGACCACCCTCTGCCCCCGCAGCGACGAGAGCCGCACCGGCTCGCCGTCCTGGTCGGGAAGCTCGAAGTCGGGAGCCGGCTCGCCCGGCTGGATCGTCGTCGCATCGGTCATGGGAGCCAGTATGCCCCGCCGCGCCGGATCACCGCCTCGACGAGCGGCTGGCATCGTCCGCGCCTCGCGGGTCGACGGCCGCCACGGCGAGTCGTCCGGGTCGCCCAGCGCGCGACCGGTCCGGTCGTGAGCGGAGGAGCTCCGCTGCTGTCCCGCCGGGCTTCGGCGGGCGATCGAACGCGTTGGAGGCCGTGAGAGCCGGAGCGGTGACGGTTGTCGCGTCGCTGATAGGCCGCTCGCTTCGGGCGAAGGCCAGGGATGGCTGCGCCGTGGCGGAGGCGCCCAGATCGCCAAGCCGTGCATCGACCCCGGTGCCACGTCGCGCTCACGCCGTCGTCCCGTTGCGGCGCAGCCGGTAGAAGCGCTCGTCGAACTTCAGCAGCCGCGCGAGCGCGTCGGGCTCGGGGTCCGCGACCTCGATGTCGGTGACCGTCCAACCGGAGAAGGCCGCCTCGACGGCGGCGCGGCCGGCGCCACGCGGCAGCGGCCCCCTGCGCAGGGGCGCGAAGCAGTCGAGCAGCACGGTGGCGTCGGGAGCGGCGATCGCGCTCACCTCGCGGCCCATCGCCTCGCGTCCGGCGTCGCTGAGCCCGTGGAAGGTGCCGGTGTCCAGCACCAGCCGGAAGCCGGAGCCGACGTCCGCCTGCCGTAGCGCCGCCACGTCGCCGCGCACGAGACGCATCTCGACCCCCGCCTCGTCGATCCGCTCGCGGGCGCGGCGCAGGGCCCTCTCGACGATGTCGACACCGGTCACGCGCCAGCCGCGCATCGCGAGCCGTACGCCCCATACCGCGCTGCCGGTGCCGACGTCCAGCGCCGGACCGTAGGGCGGCTCGCACCCGGCCTCCTCGCGAGCCACCAGCTCCAAGAGCTTGCCGGCGAACGGCGGATGCTCCGCCAGGTCCTCCCATGGATGAAAGCCGATCGCGTAGGCGAGTCTGTAGTTCATCCCCGGCTCCTCGTTGGACGCGGTTTCTCCCGACACCTTGGGCAGGTCACGGCTCCTGCGGCTCGTGGGGCGCCCCGCTCTGAGTCTCGAGCCGACGCTACGCGCGTACGGCCGCCCGCGCATCGGCACCGGTACCCAAGTGGCGCCGTCAGCTACGTAATCCCGTGCGCGTGGGCCCAAGCCGTCGCGACCGCGCGCGCGGTGCGGCCGGAGGCGCCGATCTTGAGGTAGACGTTGGCCACGTGGCGCTCCACGGTGCGCACGCTGAGCACGAGCTCAGTGGCGATGTCGGCGTTCCCCATTCCGCGTGCGACCAGCCGGAGCACCTCGGCCTCGCGCGCCGAAAGCCCTCCGCCGCGCGCCTGCGGTGGCCGCGCGCCGAGCTCCTCCAGCGCCTTGCGTGCGCGGGCCTCCGCCCTCGCGCCGGGGGCGTCGTGCCCGAGGGCGTGGAGCGCGGAGGCGAGCTCGAGCCGAGCGAGCGCCGCGTCGTAACGGGCGCCGGCGGCGGCGAACAGGTCGCTTGCGTCCTCGAGCAGCGGACAGGCGGCGGCCTCGCCCGCCGCAGCCGCGACCCGGCCCTCGGCGAGCAGAGCCGCCGCTCGAAGCGGCGCGTTCGGGCATGCCGCGGCGATCGCGGCGATCTCGGCGGCGGCCTTGCGCGCGGCCGTCACGTCGCCGCCGGCCACCGCCGCGCGCACCGCGAGGTCGAGCCCCGCGACCCGCTCGAATCGGTCCGCCTCGCCGACACGGCGCAGGAAGCGCGCCGCCGCGTCGATCGCCGTCTCGGCGTCTCCATGGTCGAGTGCCAGCAGCCCCACCAAAAGGGCGTGGAAGCGGTGCGACTCCACCCGGACCAGCAGCGCTTGCGCCTCGTCGCCGCGTCCCTGCCGCCGCCTCAGCTCTGCGAGACGGGCGAGCGGGTCGACGTCACGGCCCGGCCGCAGCGCGCCGAGCTCCTCGATCGCCGCCGTGAGCTCTTCCTCGGCGCGCTCCCAGTCGCCGCGCCAGAGCAGCACGTCCGCGTATGCGGTGCGGCAGATCGAGAACATCTGACGGTCCCCGAACCGTGTCGCGATGTCGCGCACGCGCAGACACCACTCCGTCACCCGCTCGAGGTCACGCACCAGCTTGCAGGCGTCGATCATGTGGCAGCACACGGTCTCGATCGCGTCCGCATCGGTCATCTCGCCACCGACCGCGGCGGCCGCGGCTGCGTCCAGCCGCCGCATCCCATCCTCGATCTCACCGGTGCTGACCAGCGCAAGGCCGTGAAGCGCGAGCGCGAGCATCTCGACATCGACGGCTTGCAGCTCGCGCGCGAGCGCGATCGCCCGCGCCGACCCCTCGAGCGCCGCATCGGGACGGTGGTCGGCGAACGCGAAGTGGGCGCGGAGCAGCGTCACCCAGGCGGTCGCGACGCTCGGCGGCTCGCCCTCGACGAGCAGCGCGGCACGCTCGACCCAGCCCGACGCCTCGGCCGCCCCCCGAAACGCGTAGGCGTCGTGGCCGAGCTGGATGGCCAGCCGTGCCGCGGCTGCGACGTCGCCGCGCGACCGGGCGAGGCGGTAGCCACGCTCGTGCGCCTCGATCGCGGCCCGCGCCTCGCGCTCGTAGCGGGCGGCGACACCGGCCCCCTCCAGCGCCTCCACCGACTCCTCCCGCGCGAGCGCGGCGGCGAATCGGAGCCGCGCCTCGGCCCATGCGCCGCGCGCAAGCGCCTGACGCCCGCCCTCGATCGCCCTGTTGGACTCGTCCGCTTCCGTATACGCAACAGTAATGCGGACTGGCGTTCCGGCTCTCGCTAGCTTCGGCGCATGTCGGTCTGCCCCGCGATGCGCCGTACCTGCGCGAACGGAGCGTCATCCGGCAGCGTGAGGCACGCCTCGAACAGCGTCGCCGCCTCCTGAACGCCGATCAGCCCCTCGCCCTTGCTGCGCAGATCCTCGTGCGACATGCGCTCCGGACTGCCCTTGAGCCGCGGGGCATAGCGCCGGATGACCGATCCGCCACGGGTGCGAACCTCGATCTCCGCGCCCCAAGCCGCCGGAAACGCCGCCTCGAGGCGCTCGCTGCGGTGGCACTCGACCCGGTCCATCAGCGGACGCAGGTCGGGTGCGAGCTCCGCCGCGCGCGCGAAGTCGTCGAGCGCCGCATCCCCGGTGGTCAGCGCCAGGGCGGCGGCGAACGGCATGCTGAACTGGGCGTCGACGGTGTCCACGACGCGACGCTTGGCGTCCAGCGGTGCGGCCACGAGCTCCCAGCCGGCGGCCAGGACGCCGCAGCTGATCGACGCGACGTCCGACGCGACGAGCTCCTCCTCGCGCACGAGGTCGAGGATCAGGTCGATGCCGCCGTGCACGTACCGGCAGCATGGGTAGAGCTTGATCGACGTGCCCAGGACCCCACTGCCCTCGCTCGACGGCGGAAGGGCGGCGGCGCCCTCCCGCCCCCCGAAGGCATGCAGGAACCCGTGCGGACCGTCGACGGCCGCAGCAGGTCCCGTGAAGCCGGCGGCGGCGAGGCGCGCGGCGGTGATCCCGCTGCTGCTCGCCTGCCCGGCGTGGAACGGCTTGGTCCATGCCCCGTCCGACAGGAACGCCAGCAGCCCCGAGGAGGCGCTCGTCGCGATGCCGACCGCGTGCCGCTGCGCCGTGGCGTCGAGCCCGAGCAGACGGCTCGCGCCGACGGCGGCGCCGATCGCCCCGCAGACGCCGGTGGGATGAAAGCCGCGCGCGTAGGTCTCGCCCGGATCGAGCCGATCCCCCAGTCCACATACCGCGTCATATCCGGCAACACCGGCGGCGAGGACGTCGCCCAGCGTCACGTCGCGCTCGTCGGCCAGAGCAAGGACCGCCGGCCAGACGACGACGCCGGGATGGAGGCTCGCCGGCTCGTAGGTGTCGTCGAGCTCGATGGCGTGCGACGCGATCCCGTTGGCGAGCGCGGCGCCCAGGGCGTCCGCTGGCGCCGCGGAGCCCTCCACGAACGAGCGACCCTCCGTGAAGATCGCCTCCCGTGCGGCATTGCCGGGTCTCGAGTCCGAACCCCGTCGCGCGACCACCAGGTAGTCGAACAGCAGCTCGCGCGCGCGCTGCATCTGCGGCATCCGGGCGGAGGTGGGCGCTTCCCGCAGCGCCCGGCGCCGGATCTTCCCGCTCGCCGTCTTGGGGAGCCGGTCGACGAAGTCGACGATGCGGGGGTACTTGTACGGCGCGGTCTGCGCCTTGACATGGTCCTGCAGCTCGCGGACGAGCCGATCCGAGGGGTCGAATCCGGCCCGCAGCGTCACCACGGCACGGACGACGCTGCCCCGCTCCTCGTCGGCCGCGGCGACGACTGCCGCCTCCGCCACCGCATCGTGCGACACCAGCGCCGACTCGACCTCGAACGGCCCGATGCGGTAGCCGGCGGAGATGATCACGTCATCGGTTCGGCCCTCGAAGAACAGATACCCGTCGTCGTCGACCCGCACCCGGTCTCCGGTCCGCCAGGGCTCGTCCAGCGACGGCCGCTCGGCGCCGAGGTACTCGAGGAAGAACGTCGGGATGGTCCGGGGGTCCGCCACCAGCTCCCCATCGTCGATCCACAGATCGATCCCCGGCAACGGCCGGCCCATGGACCCTGGCCGCACCTCTCCGCCGGGCGGCACCCCGGTGAGCTGCCCGGTCTCGGTCTGGCCGAACCCGTCGGAGATGTCGAGGCCGGTGGCCGACCTCCACGCCCCGATCACCTCCGGGTTGAGCGCTTCGCCGGCGGCGACGAGGCGGCGCAGCGACGGCAGCCGTGGGACGGACGACCGCTTCGCGACGACTCGGTACTCGGTGGGCGCCATGCACAGCACCGTCACCCGCTCGCGCTCGAGGATGTC
>JANJUA010000357.1 GCA_024710825.1 Solirubrobacteraceae bacterium | reverse complement strand
ACTCCGACATCACCGTCGGCCGCTACCCGCGCTGCGCGCTCGGCGTGAGCGACGACGAGCTGCTGGCGGTCTGCTGCGACGGGCGCCGCTCCGGCGTCGACGCCGGCCTCGACCTCTCCGAGCTCGCCCGGCTGCTGATCTTCGACGCGGCATGAGACGTCCGGCAGCGGACATCTCCGACCGGCTTGTCGATTGGGGCGCCGCTCGTTCGACGTCCCCGTAGAACGACCACCAACCCCAAACAGGAGGCAACCATGCGCTTCATGGTCCTGGTCCCCGGCAGCCCCGAGTCCGAGGCGGGCGAGATGCCCAGCACGGAGCTGATCGAGGAGATGACGAAGTACAACGAGGAGCTGGCGAAGGCGGGCGTGATGCTGGCCGGCGACGGCCTGCATCCGACGGCCAAGGGCGCCCGGATCCGCTTCGAGGGCGACAGGCGCACCGTGATCGACGGCCCGTTCACCGAGGCCAAGGAGATCGTCGCCGGCTACTGGATCTGGGAGTGCGCGTCGCGCGAGGAGGCCATCGAGTGGCTCAAGCGCGCGCCGTTCGACGGCGGCACGGAGATCGAGCTGCGCCAGATCTTCGACGAGGAGGACTTCGCCGAGCAGCTCACCCCGGAGCTGCGCGAGGCCCACCAGCGGCTGGCCGAGCAGACCGGTCAGCAGCGGTAGCGGTGACCGCCTCGGCCACCCATCGCGCCATCGACGCCGTCTGGCGGATCGAGTCGACCCGGCTGATCGCGGGGCTGACGCGCATCGTCCGCGACGTCGGGGTGGCCGAGGACCTGGCGCAGGACGCGCTCGTCGCCGCGCTCGAGCAGTGGCCGGAGGCCGGGATCCCCGACAACCCGGGGGCCTGGCTGATGGCGACCGCCAAGCACCGCGGGGTCGATGCGCTGCGCCGCCGCGTCACGCTCGAGCGCAAGCAGGAGCAGATCGGGCGCGAGCTGCAGCTCATCCACCAGCTCGACCAGCCCGATCTCGCGGCGCAGGTGGACCACGTCGAAGACGACGTCCTGCGCCTGGTCTTCATGACCTGCCACCCGGTGCTGTCGCGGGAGGCGCGCGTCGCGCTGACCCTGCGCCTCGTCGGCGGCCTCTCGACGCCCGAGATCGCCAGGGCGGTCCTCGTCTCCGAGGGCACGGTGGCGCAGCGCATCGTCCGCGCCAAGCGCACGCTCGCCGAGACGCGCGTGCCGTTCGACGTCCCCGGCCGCGACGAGCTCGACGAGCGCCTGTCCGCGGTGCTCGAGGTGGTCTACCTCGTCTTCAACGAGGGCTACTCCGCGACCGCGGGCGAGCATTGGACCCGTCCGGCGCTGTGCGCGGACGCCCTGCGCCTGGGCCGCATCCTCGCCGGGCTCATGCCGCGCGAGCCCGAGGTCCACGGTCTGCTCGCGCTGATGGAGCTGCAGGCGTCGCGGCTGCGCGCGCGGGTCGGCCCGGACGGCGAGCCCGTGCTGCTGGAGGACCAGGACCGGTCGCGTTGGGACGGACTGCTCGTGCAGCGAGGCCTGGCCGGGCTGCGGCGGGCCGAGCAGCTGGGCGGCGCGCTCGGCCCCTACACGCTCCAGGCCGCCATCGCCGCCTGTCACGCGCGGGCGCCGAGCGTCGAGGAGACCGACTGGCCGCGGGTCGTGGCCCTCTACGACGGGTTGGCGGCGCTGACCGGCTCGCCGGTCGTGGAGCTCAACCGCGCGGTCGCGGTGACGCGAGCGTTCGGCCCGGAGGCGGGGCTCGAGCTGGTCGACGCGCTCACGCGCGAGCCGGCGCTGCGCGGCTACCACCTGCTGCCCAGCGTGCGCGGTGACGTGCTGCTGCGCCTCGGACGGCGGGCGGACGCGCGCGCGGAGCTGCTGCGCGCCGCCGAGCTGTGCGACAACGAGCGCGAGCGGACCCTGCTGCTGTCCCGGGCGGCCGAGTGCGAGCCCTGACGATCGCCGGGTGCCTCGCGCGCGGCCGGGCGCACCGGTCCGTCGGCGGGCCGGTGCGCGCAGCCGCGCCGCGCGATGCGCCTAGCCGACCGGCACGCAGGTCGCGCCCGCGGCTCCCGCGGCGAACGTCACGCGCCGGGCGCCGCGCTGGAAGCTCACGAGGTCGTCGACCTGGAAGATGGTCCAGCGCGCGGCGCTCGGGCCGGTCCCGGCGACGCACCCCGCCGCGATCCGCCGGGCCGCTGCGCAGCGGACGCCGTGGGCCTCCACGCGGCGGACCCGGACGGTGCTGTCGCCCGCGTCCGCCCTCGCGGTGCCGCAGGAGCGCATCGCCGGTGCCACGAAGAAGCGAAGCTCGAGGCTCGCGCTCCGCGGCACGCCCCCGAAGCGCAGCAGCCGCGCGGTGAACACCGACCCGCCGACGCTCGTCGACATCCCGCCGAACCCGTACTTGCTCGTCAGCGACGACGACGACGGGACGATCGCCCGGAGCTGCAGATCGGTGTCGGGAAGCTCGACCACGAGCCGGTCGCCGTCCTTGGTGGCGCTCAGCGGGAACGTGGCGGTGCAGCGCTTCGACGAGCCTTCGCATGCCTTGGTGTGGGTGGCCGCGGATGCGACGGTCGGCACGGCGAGAAGGGCGACGGCCGCGGCCAGCGCCGCGACGGTGAGATGAGGCAGATGTCTGGGCACGGCCGGGACCCTACGGCTCCGGGAGGCGGCCCGCGCGGCGCCTGTCCTCCGTCCGACGGTCAGGCGGCGGAGCGGGGCACGACCATCACCGGGCACGCCGAGGTCCGCAGCAGCCGGCCGGAGACGCTGCCGAGCAGGACGGCCCCGGCCGGCCCGAAGCCTCGCGAGCCGACGACGAGCAGCCCGAGGCGCTCGGACTCGGCGGCGAGCACGTCGGCCGGCTCGCCCTCCACGAGGCGGGCGGTCGCCCGCTCGCCCAGGCCCAACGCGTCCACGGCCGCGTGCACCGCATCGGAGAGCTCGGCCCTGAGCTCCTCGTCGACGGTCACCACGCCTCCGGTCACGTGCGCGGGCAGACGGGCGAAGGCGAGCCGCTGGTGGACCGCGACGGCCGTCAGCGTGCCGCCGTCGCGGCGCGCCAGCTCGGCGGCGAGGGCGAGCGCGGCGAGCCCGTCGGCGGAGGGGTCGAAGCCGACGCCGATCGCCCCGAGCCCGGAGGAGCGGCGCGCCGCGTAGCCCGCGGGCGCGACCGCGACCGGGCAGGGGGCGCCGGCCAGCAGGCGCTGCGCGACGCCGCCCGGCAGCACGCGCCCGATCGCGCCGCGGCTCGACGACCCGACGACGATCGCCGCCACCGCGTCACGGGAGGCGGCGGCCTGCAGCGCGCGGGCCGGCGAGCGGTCGGCGACGATCGACAGCGCGGGGGAGGCCCCGAGGTGCTCGGCAGCGTCGCGCGCGGTGCGCTCGGCGACCTCGCGCATGAGCGTCGCGTGCTCGTCGTCGGACAGGAGGCTCTCGAGCTCCCCGTAGGGATGCGCGTGCAGCAGCGTCGGCTCGGCGTCCAGGAGCGGTGCGAGCGTGGCGCCCAGCGCGATCGCGTCCGTCGAGCGACCGGTGCCGTCCACGCCGACCAGCACCGTCCTCGAACCCGATCCTTGCTCCACCATGACTCCTCGCGGCCGGCTGTGCAGTCCCGTTCTTCTAGCACAGACCCACGGCGGCACAGCAGCGGCCTGGGGTCGCCGACCGAACGCCGGTCACTGTCGAGTTGGCGTCACATGGCGACGTCAAGTCGACAGCGACCCCGCCGCACCACGGTCGTGGCTTCCTCCAGGCCGCGGGGGCCGTGTCGCCTGGGCCGAGCGCCGCGCGGCGTGACCGGCGATATCCTCGGGGCGTGGACCGGTCCGACCCACTCCAGCTGATCACGCGCTGGGTGGAGGACGCCCGTGAGGCCGGACTGCCCGAGCACGACGCGGTCGGGCTGACCACCGTCGGCGCGGACGGAC
>JANJUA010000421.1 GCA_024710825.1 Solirubrobacteraceae bacterium | reverse complement strand
GCCGCCAGCCCGCCTTTCAGGGTGCCGTGGCGGCCGAGCCACGGCGCCCCCTGCCAGGCGCGGTAGCCCACATCGATCGGCCGGTCGCGCGTCTCGGCGACGATCCGGTCGATCCGTCGCAGGGTCTCGCGCTCGAGGTAGCCGGTGAGGACTCGGTGGAAGCGCACGCGATCCCGGTCGACATCGCGGTAGATCGTCGGGATCTCCGACTCAGGCGCGACTGTGAACACCCAGTCGATGCCGAAGTCCTCGATGAACGCCGACAGGATGTCGGCATGGAGGAACTCGTCTTGAGGCAGGGCGACGAAGGTGGTACTCAGCGCCCGCAGCGGGCGCGCGGCCTCCGCAAGCCGAGCGAAGAGCTCCGGCGCCCACCGGCACGACAGGAAGGTCGTGTGGAACACCACCAGGTCGAAGTCGACGCGATCAAGCCAGCTCGGGATCTTCTGCACCTGGAGGTTCAGCGGGAAGACTCTTCCCGGGGAGTACCGCTGGAACGCCTCCAGGTGATCGGTGATCGTCGCCCGAACCGGGTGCTGGTGCAGCGCATAGACCATCAGGACGTTGCCACCCGTCCGGGCGGTCATGCCTTGGTCTCCATCTCCGCGCCGAGCGTCCAAGTGCTCTCGGGCCGCACGTAGCCGCGGACCGATTGCCAGGGGTAGCGGTCGTCGCCGTGCTCGGCGGCGTTCAGCACGTGGAAGCGCAGCGCTCGCTGTACGCAGTCGATGGTGGCCTCCTTGGCGGCGTCATGGAGCTGGATCTCCAGCCTGTAGTCGCCCGGAAGCAGGAACGTACGGATCTCGACGTCCACGCGATGAGAACCGGTGGCGAGGGGAAGGGTGGGCGCGCTGTAGTCGATGCTCTGGGCGGTCACGATCCGTTCACCGTCCGCGGTGCAAAGACCGACCTCCCAGGCCGCCTCGGCGATCTGCGCCCTCACGTCGTAGGTCATCGTCACGACGAACGGCTGTCCAAGGTAGAGGCTCGTCGTGGGCTCGTCGGAGACGGTCGACATCCCGACGGACGTCAGCCGCGCCTCCCCCGAGCCCTGGCGCTCGGCGTCGGGCGCGATGCGGGCCATCGCGCCGGTCTGAGAGGGATCCACCTCGTCGAGGTACTTCGCGACGACGTCATCGGGGGCACCGTCGTCTATCACGCCCCCGTCGATCAGCAGGACGCGGGTGCACAGGCGCTGGACCGCGTGCATGTTGTGGCTGACGAAGACGACCGTACGGCCCTCCTGAGCGACGTCCTGCATCTTGCCGAGGCACTTGCGCTGAAACTCGCTGTCACCCACGGCGAGGACCTCGTCAACGAGGAGGATGTCCGTCTCGAGGTGGGCGGCGACGGCGAAGCCCAGTCGCACGAACATGCCGCTCGAGTAGCGCTTGACCGGCGTGTCGAGGAACTGGTCGATGCCGGCGAAGTCGGCGATTGCGTCGAAGCGCATGTCGATCTCCCGGCGCCGCATGCCCAGGATCGCGCCGTTGAGGTAGACGTTCTCGCGGCCCGTCAGCTCCGGGTGAAACCCGGTGCCGACCTCGAGCAGAGTCGCGATCCGCCCCCAGCTTTCGATGCGGCCCGTGGTGGGGCGGGTGATGCGCGAGATCAGCTTCAGCAGCGTGCTCTTGCCGGCGCCGTTGCGACCGATCAGTCCGAGCGCCTCGCCGCGGCGGACCTCGAAGTCGACGTCGCGGAGGGGCCAGAAGTCCTGCGCGTCCTCGCCGTGCCGCCTGCGCCATCCTCGCAGCCCGGCTCCCAGACGCTCGGCCAGAAGGTTGTGGTGGACGCCCGTCCCGAGCCGGTAGCGCTTGCCGACCTGCTCGACGCGGAGTGCCAGGGCGGGCTCAGATGACATCAGCGAAGTCCTGCTCTGCGCGCTGGAAGTACAGGAGCCCACTGACGAGCATCAGGGTGCCCGTGACCGCCGGGATCACCAGCATCCAGCCCGGCGCGTCGGCGCCGGGCAGCGTCGCCCACCGGAAGCCCTCCATGACACCGACCAGCGGGTTGAGCGCGTACACCCACTGCACGTGGTCCGGTACCTGGCTGAGCGGATACAGCACGGGGGTGGCGAAGAGTAGGACCTGGATCGTGAACGGCACGAGCTGCTGGACGTCGCGGTAGCGCACCGCCAGGGCGGACAACCACAGCCCGGCGCCGAGCGCCACCACTAATGCCAGCAGCAGCATGACCGGTGTCAGAAGCAGGTTGACCTGCAGCTCGACGCCGTAGATCGCGAGGGCGATGAGCAGCACGACGAAGGCGACGGCGAAGTCCACGACCGGCGCCAGTACGGCGGAGAGCGGGATGATCACCCGCGGGAAGTACACCTTGGAGATCAGCGCGACGCTGGACAGCGTGCTGTCCGCCGTGCGCATGAGCGAACCTGAGAAGAGCAGCCACATGGTCATTCCCGCCAGCGCGAACACTGCGTACGGCACACCCTCCGGAGCGGGGAGCTTGGCGATGAAGCCGAGAAACACGCTGAAGACGATCGCCAGGCTGACGGGCTGGACGACCGCCCACAGGGCTCCGATGACCGTCTGCTTGTAGCGGACCGCGACATCCCTGCGGGCAAGCAGGTAGACGAGATCGCGGTAATCCCACAGCTGGCGGAGTGGCGGCAGCTCCCACCTCTGCGCCGGTTCCGTGACGGTTCTCTGGACGTCGGCGCTCATGGCAGATTGCGCGCCCGGGGCGCGGCCCACGACAAAGTACCATCGCCGCCGATGCCCTCCAGGATGGTCAAGAGGCGCTGATGGCTCGGATCCTCGTCATGGCGCTGAGCAATCTCGCGATCGATCCGCGCGTCGATCGACAACTCCGCTTCCTCGGGGACTCGCACAAGGTCGTCGCGGCTGGCCTCGCGCCGCCGACGGTGGACTGCGAGTTCGTCGAGCTCACGCCGTATGTGCCGCCCAACCAGTCGCTGCCGGTTGCGGCGTACAAGCTCGTCCAAGACCGCTCGGCCCGACTCCTCGGCCGCTGGGAGTCCCTGTACTGGCGGGTCGATCCCACCTGGCGGCACTGGCTGGGGTTGCTCGAGAACGTCGAGCCCGACCTGGTCATCGCGAACGACACCATCGCGGTGCCGCTGGCCTTCGCCGCTGCCCGGGGAGCGCCGGTGATCTTCGATGCCCACGAGTATGCGCCAGAGGAGCTGCTCAGCTCCGCCCACTGGCGCAGATGGCAGCAGCCGCACCTCGTGCACATCACGCAGAGCTACCTTCCGCGGACCGCGGGCATGATGTGCGTCAGCCCCGGCATCGCGGAGCGCTACGAGACGCGGTTCGGCATCCGGTCCACCGTCGTCACGAATGCGCCCTTCCGCGCGGATCTCGCCCCGACGCCGGTAAGCGACCCGGTTCGCATGGTCCACGTAGGTCTGGGCGGCGCCGAGCGCAGGATCGAGGAGACCATTGCCGCGTTCCGGCACGTGCCGGGCGATGCGACCCTCGACCTCTATCTCGTCGGCAGCGAGGACAACGTGGAGCGCCTGCGCCGGTTGGCCGCGCCGGACAAGCGCATACGGTTCCCGGCGCCGGTCCCCATCGACCAGGTGGTTGCCACGCTGCATGCCTACGACGTCGGCGTGTTCCTCCTGCCGCCGGACGGGCCGCAGCAGCTCTTCACCCTGCCGAACAAGCTGTTCCAGTATGTGCAGGCGCGGCTCGCCGTCGCCATCGGCCCGTCCCCGGACATGGCCGGGATCGTCCGCCAGCACGGCTTCGGCGTCGTCTCAGAGGGCTTCTCCGCAGACAGCTTCTCCGCAGCGCTGAGGTCCCTGACGCCTGCGCGCATCGCCGAGTTCAAAGCTCGCGCACACGTCGCGGCCGACACTCTCTCCGCGGAGGCCAACCGCGACGTCCTGCTGGATCTCGTCGACCGGGTGCTGGCGAGCCGCGCGCGCGTGCCGGCCCCCATGGCCGGCTGACCTGCCAGAAGCAATGAGCCCGTCGCGCCGGATCGTCGCCGTGTCGTACTTCTTTCCGCCGTTTCCGACGGTGGGAGGTCACCGCTGGTCGGCCATCGCGTCGTACCTGCGCGAGATGGGCCACGACGTCACCGTGATCACGAGCCGCAAGATGGGCGATGACGGGCAGCCGAACGTCGTGCGCACCGGCGACCTCGCCACGTCGGCGCCCATGCGGGCGCTTCTCGGGCGCCCGGCGCTGACCGTCCCCGGCGCGCCCGAGCCCCCCGCGCCCGCCGCTCTGACGCGCATCGTGGTCCCCGACTCGCACCTCGTCAGCTGGGTCCCCTGGGCAATGGCGGCGCTGCGAAGGATCGGGAAGGTCGATTGCGTCGTCACGAGCTCACCGGTGGAGTCAACCCATCTCCTGCCACTCGCGCTCGGCCCACGTCGCCCCGCGTGGATCGCCGACTTCCGTGACGGCTGGCGGTTCGAGCCGCTGAACGCGGACTGGCCGACTGCGCTGCAGCGCCGACTGGACGCGCGTCTGGAAGCACGCGTGGCGCGGACGGCGGAGGTGACCACGGGCGCGACGCCGCCGATCGTCGATGACCTCCGCAACAGGTTGGGCGCACGCGCGTACTGGGTGCCGAACGCGTTCGATCCCGCTCTCGCGGCGATGCTGCCCGAGCCGCCGCGACTCCCGCGTCCGGCCGTCGTGCACACCGGGCAGCTCTCGGGTCCGCGCGGACGCGACCCGCGGCCGCTGCTCGCCGCGCTGCGTCGGACCGACGTGCACCTGGTCCTCGCCGGATCACTCGTCACGGGCGACATGCAGCTCCTCGAGCAGGCGGGGATCGCCGACAAGGTCACGCATCTGGGGCTGCTCGATCGCCCGGAGGTGCTGGCATTGCAGCGCGCCGCGGACGCGCTGCTGCTCATGACCGGTACCGACGGGCACTCTTCGGAGGCGACGGGGAAGATCTTCGAGTACCTGGCCTCGGACCGCCCGATCGTCGCGCTGGCTCAGGACAATGAAGCCGCGCGGATCGTCCGGGCGACCGGGACGGGGCTGGTCGTGGCCGGGGACGACGTGGACGCGATCGCGGGCGCCCTGCGGCGAGTGGCCGACGGCACGATCGACGCGAGCTACGCACCGCGCGGACTGGGCGACTTCACCTATCCGGGGCCGGCGGAGCGCCTGGCCGAGTTGGTGGAGCAGGCTATCGCTCGGCATGCGGGCGGCCGGGCAGCGCCGAGGTAGCCTGACGCCCGTGCCCAGCATCCTGCACGTGCTGCCCCACAGCGGCGGCGGCGCCGAGACCTACCTCGACATGCTCGAGGCGATCCCCGGGCTGAGCCAGCGGCGGGTCACGCTCAGCGGCACGCGGGTGCCGCTGCTCGCCGGCGCGTCGATCGCCCGCGAGTACCCGGGGATCGCCCGACTGGCCGCCAAGGCGGACATCGTCCACGTCCACGGCGACCTGCCGAGCATCATCTCGCTGCCGCTGCTGCGCATGGCGCGCCGCTCGGTGTGGACGACGCACGGCCTGCACTTCCTGCGCCGCACCGGCGTCTTCCGGGGCCCGCTCGCCCGTGCCGCGATGGGTGCGGTGCTGCGCACCGCGGATCGCACCATCTGCACGTCGGAGGCCGAGCGCCGGGAGCTGCTGCGGCTCGCGCCCGGGGGCCTCGCCGGGCGGATCGTCGCCATCCACAACGGCATCGAGGAGCCCGCGCTCGCAAGCGCCGAGGAGCGGCGCGCCGCGCGCGAGGAGATCGGGCTGGCCGAGGGCGACGTCGCCGCGCTCTTCCTCGGCCAGCTCGAGCAGCGCAAGGACCCGCTCGTCGCGGTCGGCGCCGCGCGCGAGGTCCGCGGGCGCGGCGTCCCGCTCGTGCTGCTGCTCGCGGGTGACGGGCCGCTCGCCGACCGCGTCGCGAGCTGGTGCGACGACGTCGGCCGCCCGCTCGGCTTCCGCACCGACGTCGACCGGCTGCTCGCCGCGGCGGACCTGTTCCTGATGCCGTCGCGCCACGAGGGGCTGTCGTTCGCGGTGCTGGAGGCGATGGGCCAGGGGCTGCCGATGGTCGTCTCCGACGGGCCGGGCAACCCGGAGGCGGTCGAGGAGGCGGGGATCGTCGTGCCGCGGGGCGACGTGTGGAAGTTCGCGGACGCGATCGAGCGCCTCGCCCGGGACGAGGGCGAGCGCCGTCGCCTGGGCGATGCCGGGCGGCGCCGCGTGGTCGAGCGGCTCACCGCCGACGCCTTCCTCGGCGCCACGGAGCGCGTCTACGCGGAGCTGATCGCCGACGGCGGAGCTACGGCGCCTGTCCGAGGCGCCGACGGCGTGCCCGCTTGAACGCGGGCGGGGTCGCCAGCGACAGCAGCGGCAGGACGAGGCCCTCGGCGCCGCGCAGGGTTCCGCGCCTGCGCAGCGCCCGCGCCCGGATCAGGATCGCCTCCCGGTTCTGCGCGGCCTCCGCGCGCGCAGCGACGTTCGCCGAGCCCATGACGCGCGTGGCGAGCACGTCGGGCAGGCACCACGCCCGGTGGCGCTCGGCGAGCCGCAGCCACAGGTCGTACTCGGTCGCGTAGCGGTAGCGCGGGTCGTAGCCGCCGGCCGCGAGCGCCGCGTCGCGACGGAACGCCGCGGCGGTGTTGGGGATCGGGTTGTGGCGCGCGAGCAGCTCGGTGACGTCGCCCTCGCCGAGGACCGTCCGCGGCGCGAGCTCGCGGCCGGACTCGTCGACCTCCGCCATCCGCACGCCGACGACCGCCACGTCGGGGCGGGCGTCCAGCAGCGCGAGCTGGCGCTCGAGGCGCTCGGGCGCCGAGTGGTCGTCGGCGTCCTGCACGGCCACGACGGGCGCGCGGGCGTCGCGCAGCGCCGCGTTCAGCGAGCGGGCGATGCCGACGTTGCGCTCGAGCGCGATCGGCCGCACGCGCGGGTCGCGCTCGGCGGCGCGGCGGGCGATCTCCGCCGACGCGTCGGTCGAGCCGTCGTCGATCACGATCAGCTCGAGGTCGGAGACCGTCTGGGCCAGCAGCGAGTCGATCGCGCGCCCCAGCGTCGCGGCGCTCTCGTAGGAGCCGATGATCGCCGTGACGCGGGGCGTCATGCGGCGGCCGCGTAGAGCTCGGGGACGCGCGCGATCGAGCGCCGCATCGACAGCGCGTCGGCCTCGGCCTCGAACCAGGCGCTTGTGGAGTCGCGCAGCGCCGGGCCGAGCTCGTGCACACGCAGGATCGCGGCGGCCAGATCCTCGGGCGACGCGCTGGGCGCCACGACGCCGTTGACGCCGTCGCGCACGAGCTCGGCGGCCGCGTTGTCCTCGCCGGCGACGACGATGCTCGGCGTCCCGTAGGAGGCCGCCTCGACGACGACGATGCCATAGCCCTCGCGCCGCGAGGGCAGCAGCAGCGTGAGCGCGTGCGCGAGCTCGCGGTCCAGGCGGGCGCGGTCGACGAAGCCCTCCACCGCGACGACGTCGCGCAGGCCGCCCTCGTCCACGAGGCGCTCGACGAGGGCGCGGTCCGGCCCGTCGCCGAGGATGCGCCCGCGCAGCTCGGGGAGCGCCTCGTGCGCGCGGGCCACGGCCGGCACGACCGCCGGCACCTGC
>JANJUA010000329.1 GCA_024710825.1 Solirubrobacteraceae bacterium | reverse complement strand
GTGCCCGAGGCCGCCAAGGCGTTCTACGCGCTGAACCCGATGGTCGGCGTGCTGGAGACCTACCGCTGGATGCTGTTCCCCGACGCCGACTGGCCGGGGACGCTGCTGTTGGTGCCGTTGGCGACCAGCGTGCTGCTGCTGGTCTCCGGAGCCGTCTACTTCAACCGAGCCGAGCGGGACTTCGCGGATGTCATCTGACCCGGCGATCCGCGTCCGGGGACTGGGCAAGCGCTACCGGCTCGGCGGCGCGTCGACCGACCTGCTGACCGAGCGCATCGGGCGGCGGGCGCCCAAGGGCGAGGACTTCTGGGCGCTGCGCGACGTCGACCTCGAGATCGCCAAGGGCGAGGTCGTCGGCTTCGTCGGCCGCAACGGCGCGGGCAAGTCGACGCTGCTGAAGTGCCTGTCGCGGATCACGCCCCCGACGGAGGGCCGGATCGAGCTTCAGGGCCGCATCGGGACGCTGCTCGAGGTCGGCACCGGCTTCCACCCCGAGCTCAACGGCCGCGAGAACGTCTTCCTGTCGGGAACGATCCTCGGGATGCGCCGCCAGGAGGTCGCGGCGCGCTTCGACGAGATCGTCGCCTTCTCCGGGATCGAGCGGTTCCTGGAGACGCCCGTGAAGCGCTACTCGAGCGGCATGTACGTGCGGCTCGCGTTCGCGGTCGCCGCCCATCTCGACACCGACATCCTGCTCGTCGACGAGGTGCTCGCTGTCGGTGACGCCGAGTTCCAGCGCCGCTGCTTCGGCAAGATGGACGACGTCGCGCGCGGCGGTCGGACGGTCGTGTTCGTCTCCCACCAGCTCAGCGCGGTGCAGCGGCTCTGCCGGCGCGCGTACTGGATCGACGGCGGGCGGCTGCGCACGGAGGGGCCGACCAACGACGTCGTCGCGGCCTACCTGCACCACGCGGGGGCGACGCAGGACGGCGGCGTGGCGACGATCGGCCCGGAGGTGCCGCGCTCGACGACCGGCGACGTGACGCTGCGGCGCGTCGCGCTGGTCGCCGACGACGGGCAGACGATCGATCGGGTCGCGCTCGGGCAGCCGTTCACCGTGGAGATGACCTTCGACGTGGCGACGCCCGTCTCCGACGGGGTGATCGAGCTGGGGCTGTCGACCGCGGACGGCACGCGCGTCGTCACCGTCCAGAACACCGACGGCGAGCGGCCGGTCCTGCGCCTGGCGCCGGGGCGGCACGTGATCCGCGCGCGGATCGAGGCGACGCTGCTGCCGGGCGAGTTCACCGTCGACGTCGGGATGCACAAGCTGATCGGGCTGACGATGGACTTCGTCGAGCGGGCGTTGACGTTCACCGCGCTGAACGTCGCCCACGACGGCGGCGACGACCGCTGGCCCTGGGTCGCCGTCCGCGGGGCCGTGCGCGCGCCCACGGCGTGGACCGTCGACGCGTCGGTGCCGGTGCCATGAGCCGCACGCCGCGCGTCCTCTTCGTCGGCCAGGCGTACTACAACCACTGGTACCTGTCGCGGCGGCTGCGCGAGCTCGGCTGGAAGGCCGACCTGCTGAACTTCGACCGCAGCGCCGCGGGCCACTACCACGGCGAGGACCGCCTCCTGCTGGGCAACAAGCGGCGCCACCTCCTGCCCCACGCCGCGGTCTTCGCCCAGGCCGTGCGCGACTACGACATCTTCCACTTCGCCAACCTCGGCGGGCTGCGCTTCGGCGACGCGATCCACGACTTCGCCTCCCACCGCTTCAGCATGTACGGGGAGATCCGGCTGCTCCGGCGGCTCGGCAAGAAGGTCGTCTACACGACGAACGGCTGCTATGACGGCGTCGCGCAGACGACGTTCCGCAACCTGCCGCCGTACCCGACGTGCGACGACTGCCCCTTCCAGCACCGGCCGGACATCTGCTCCAACGAGCGCAACCTCGCGTGGGGCCAGGCCCGCAACGAGCTGTCGGACTACGTCGCGCTGCTCGGCGGCTACCGGGAGGACCACAACGTCGCGCCGCACGTCCACGAGAACCCCTGGGTCTACTGCCTCGACGAGGACGTCTGGAGCCCCGACCTGCTCGTGCCGACGAACTACCGCCTCGGCCTGCGCGAGGAGACGTTCAAGGTCTACCACTCGGTCGGCAACGCCGACAACCGCTCTCAGGTCGGGACGTTGCGCAACACGAAGTCGACGCACATCTACGTGCCGCTGATCGACGATCTGAGGGCCGAGGGCCGCGACGTCGAGCTGATCTTCTTCAAGGACGTGCCGAATCTCGAGCTGCGCTACTACCAGGCGCAGGCCGACGTGTTCGTCGACATGCTCACCGCCGGCTTCTTCGGCGCCACCGCGCGCGAGGGGATGATGCTCGGCAAGCCCGTCATCTGCTTCCTGCGGCCGGAGTGGCTGGAGAACATGCGCCGCGAGCTGCCGGCCTACGCCGACGAGCTGCCGGTCCTCAGCGCCACGCCGGACACCGTGCGCGACGTGCTCGTCGACCTCATGGACCACCCGGAGAAGCGGGCCGAGATCGGCCGCCGCTCGCGCGAGTTCGCGGTGAAGTGGCACGGCTCGCGCGAGGCCGCGCGCGTGTGGGACGGGCTCTACCGCCGGATCCTCGACGGCACGCTCCCGCCCGCCCCCTGGGGCGAGCCCGGTTGCGCGCGCTACGGCGATCCGGCACAATCAACTCCGTGACCTCTCGTCACCTCGTCACGCTGCGACTTCCCGGCACCCTCCTGGGCGCCCGCGTCGGCGTGCGAGTAGCCGAGCGCATCCTCGGCAGCTAGACCGTCCGGGCTCTCACCCGGAGCCGGCCCCGGTCACAGCCCTCGCCGCACCTCGTCCGTCCTCCCGTCCCGGAAGGAGCGCTCCATGCGCGACCTCGCCCCCGCCGTACTCACCGTCCTCCGTCATACGTCGACCTCCGAACCCGAGAGGAGGCGAGCATGCGCGGCGCCGACCGACTGATCGCGGCCCTCCTCGCCGAGGGCGTCGACACCGTCTTCGGCATGCCCGGCGGGGCGAGCCTGGCGATCAACGACGCCCTCCACGACGCGCCCATCCGCCATGTCCTCGTCCGCCACGAGGCGGGCGCCGGCCACGCGGCGGAGGGCTACGCGAAGGCGACGGGGCGGGTCGGAGTGGCGCTCGTCACCAGCGGGCCCGGCGCCACGAACCTGCTGACGCCGATCGCCGACGCCTACATGGACAGCGTCCCGACGGTCTTCCTCGCCGGCCAGGTGCGTCAGGACCTGCGCGGCACGATGGCCTTCCAGGAGTGCGACGTCATCGGCATGTCGCACCCGGTCGTCAAGCACTCGATCTCGGTGGAGAGCCCGGACGAGGTCGCCCGGGCCATCCACGAGGCGTTCCTCGTGGCGAGCACCGGGCGACCGGGCCCCGTGCTGGTGGACATCCCCTCCTGCACGGCGAAGGGGCCGGCTCGCGACGACGGCGATAGGCCGTCGCTGCCCGGCTACCGCACCAGCGCCACACCGCACGGCGGCCAGCTGCGCAGGGCGGCGGAGGCGATCGCCTCCGCGCGGCGGCCGGTGCTGTACGCGGGTGGCGGCGTGGTCCACGCCGAGGCGTCCGACGAGCTGATCGCCCTGGCCCGCACGGCGGATCTGCCGACCACGACGACGCTCATGGCGCTCGGCGCGTTCCCCGCCTCCGACCCGCGCTGGCTGGGCATGCTCGGCATGCACGGCACGCGCGTGGCGAACTGGGCGATGGACGAGGCCGACCTGATCGTGGCCGTCGGCGCGCGCTTCGACGACCGCGTGACGGGAGAGCCGGCCTCGTTCGCGCAGCGGGCGAAGATCGTGCACGTCGACGTCGACGCGGCCGAGATCGGCAAGATCGTGCCGGCGCACGTCCCGGTGGTGGGCGACGCGCGCCGCGCGCTGGCCGGAATCGCGCGGCACCTGGCGGCGCTCGAGCCGGACCCGGCGCGGCTGACGGGGTGGTGGGAGCGCATCGACGCGTGGCGCGGCGAGCACGGCCCCCGCGAGGCCGAGCACGGCGACGGGGTGATCGACCCCGAGGCGGCGCTCGACGCGCTCCAGGCCGCGCTCGGCGACGACGACGTCTACGTGTCGACGGACGTCGGGCAGCACCAGATGTGGGCGGCCAACCGGCTCCGCTTCCAGCGTCCGCGGCGCTGGCTGACCTCCGGCGGGCTCGGCACGATGGGCTTCGGCCTCCCGGCGGCGCTCGGCGCGCAGGTGGCCCACCCCGACGCGACGGTCGTCTGCGTCACGGGCGACGGGTCGCTGCAGATGAACGTCCAGGAGCTGGCGACCGCCGCCGACGAGGGCCTGCCGGTGAAGATCGTGATGCTCGACAACGCGGCGCTGGGGATGGTCCGCCAGCACCAGGACATGATGTTCGACGGCCGCCGTGCGGCGAGCATGCTCGGCGGGGCGCCGAACTGGGAGCTGGTCGCACGCGGCTTCGGCCTCGCGGCGCGCAGCGTCGACGAGCCCGGCGAGCTGGACGGCGCGCTCGCCGCCACGCTGGCCGAGCCCGGCCCGGCGCTGCTGCGCATCGGGGTCGCGACGGAGGCCGACTGCCTGCCGATGTTCGTGCCCGGCGGGCCGGCGCGGGAGATGATCGGGTGAGCCGGCGGGCGCCTGCCTCGGCGCGGGTCCGCTGTCGCCGGGCGCCGTGCCGCGGCGGAGGCCGGGCGCACCGCCGCAGGTCCGCCCCGGTGCCGCCCCCGCCGTGCCGCCCCAAGCGCTGCCCGGGGGTTCGCTGACGGGGCGGGGCTCTCAGCGGCGCCGCTCCATCAGCACCGTCGCGCCGGCCGACGTGGCGCCGCAGCGGGCGAAGCCCGCCTTCTCGTAGGCGCGGATCGCGCGCGCGTTGTGCGCGAAGACCTGAAGCCAGACGCGGCGCAGCCCCAGCGCGCCGAACGCGTGGTCGAGCAGGAGCCCGACGGCCTGCGTGCCGAGCCCTCGATCCCGCGCGTCGGCCGCGCCGATGCGGATGCGCAACTCGGCCTCGTCGCCGTCGACCAGGAGCTGGCAGGTGCCGACGAGCCGGCCCGCCTCGCGGATCGCGAAGACAGCGACGTCCTCGCGCGAGCGCACGGAGGCGAACCACGCGTCATGCTCGGCGCGGGAGACCGGCGCGAACGCCGCGCTCAGCTCGACCAGCTCGCGGTCGTTGATCCAGGCGAAGAGCGCGTCGGAGTCCTCGTCGCGCAGGGGCTCCAGGACGATCACGAGGCCGGATGATGACGCGAAGTACGCTCCGCGGCCGTGACCTTCGACTCCTACGGCAAGCTGATCGCCCTCGGCCCGCCGACGTGCCGCTTCACCGACGAGCTGCCCGAGCGCGCCCTGCTGCTGCGCCACGACATCGACGACCGCCCGAAGTGGATCGAGCCGATGGCGCGCGTGGAGGCCGAGCGGGGCGCCGTGTCGACGTACTGCCTCCAGATCCGCTCGCGCTTCTACGCGCTCGACGAGGAGGCCGACCGCGCCGTCCGGACGCTCCTGGGCTGCGGCCACGAGCTGGGCCTGCACTTCGACTCCTCCGCGATGGCCTCCGACGACGAGGTCGTCGAGGGCGTGGCGCGCGAGGCGCGGCTGCTGGAGGACCGCTACGAGACGCCGATCCGCGTCGTCTCCTTCCACATGCCGGGTGTGCGCCCGGTGGGCCACCTCGACGTGGCGCCGCTGGTCAACACCTACGCGCCGCGCTTCTTCGCCGAGATCGGCTACCTGAGCGACTCCAACCAGAACTGGCGCGGCAAGGACCCCGCCGCTGAGCTGCGCGCCGCGCGCCGGATCCAGTTCCTCACCCACCCGACGCTGTGGTCGGGCCGCCCGCTGCGGGCGATCCTGGAGGAGCAGGCCGCCCGCCTCGGCACGACCGTCGACGAGCTCGCCACCGACGACCAGAAGGCGGCGATGGCGTGACGCTCGTCGCCTGCCACCAGCCGAACTTCCTGCCCTGGCTGGGGTTCTTCGACAAGCTCGCCCAGAGCGACCGCTTCGTGCTGCTCGACGCCGTGCAGTTCCCGCGCACGTCGCGCGGCACCTACACCAACCGGGTGCAGCTGCTCATCGGCGGCCAGCCGGCCTGGCTGACCGT
>JANJUA010000311.1 GCA_024710825.1 Solirubrobacteraceae bacterium | reverse complement strand
CGTCGTCGACCGCTTCCGCTCGCTGCCGCTGTGGCGGCCGGCGCCGCTCGTCGGCGCGGTGCTCGCCGACTCGGCGCGCTACGCGATCGCCGCCACCGTCGTGGTCCTGCTGGGCCTCGTGATGGGCTTCAGCGCGGACGCGGGCGTCGGCGGAGTGCTCGCGGGGATGGCGATGGTCGTGGTGTTCGCGTTCGGCCTGTCGTGGGTGTTCACGACGCTCGGGCTGCTGATGCGCTCGCCGAGCGCGGTGATGAACGCCGGCTTCATGGCGCTCTTCCCGCTCGTCTTCCTCAGCAACATCCTCGTCGACCCGAGCACGCTGCCGAGCTGGCTGCAGAGCTTCGTCGACGTCAACCCGATCTCGCACGTCACGACTGCGGTGCGCTCGCTCATGCACGGCGGCGCGGCGCTCGACGACCTGGCGCTGGTGTTCGCGGAGGCTGCCGTGCTCACCGTGATCTTCGCGCCGTTGACGGTGCGGCTCTACCGCCGGGCCTGAGCTCCGGTTCCCGCGCGCCGACTTCGGGTATCGCGTTGCCTGTAGATGGCAACGGAGGAAGGGACGGGCATGGCAGACGGACGGACGGGCGGCAGCACGGGCGGTATCGGCCTCGGAGGCATCCTGGTGATCGTCGGGATCGTCGTGGCGATCGTCTGGAGCCTGTGGATAGGGATCATCATCGCCCTGATCGGCCTGGTCGCCTTCGGCGGCTTCGCGAAGGGCCGCTGGTACTAGCTGCAGCTAGAGGTCGCGCTCGAGGTACGTCGCGTCCATCCCGAGCGCGAGGATCACGATGAGGCCGACGTAGACGGCGGCGACGGCGAGGCGCGACCGCGGCGGGACGCGGTAGTAGGCGGCCTGCGCGTCGCCGCCGTCGCGTCGCAGCTTCCAGCGGCGCCAGGTCTCCATCCCGCCGAGCAGCAGGATGAGGATCATCACCGGGTTGGGGAAGGCGAAGGTCGCCCCGAGCAGCACGCCGAAGCCGACGAACCACATCCAGGGCGCCATCGCGGCCATGGCGCGGCCGCCGTCGAGCGGCAGGACCGGCGCGAGGTTGAAGAGGTTCAGGAAGAAGCCGACGAACGCGAGCGCCTGGAGGAAGTCGCTGCCCGTGGCGATCGCCGCCACCGCGACCAGCGCCGTTCCCAGCGTGCCGAGGATCGGGCCGGCGAGTCCGACGCGCGCTTCGGCGAGCGCGTTGTCGCCCAGCGAGCGAGCGGCCACCACGGCGCCCAGGAAGGGGATGAACATGGGGGCGCTGGCCGGTATCCCCTCGCGGCGCAGCGCGATGACGTGGCCCATCTCGTGGACCAGCAGCAGCACCACGAAGCCCACCGCGAAGCGCCAGCCCCAGATGATGCTGTAGGCCGCCACGGAGACGAGCATCGACGCCGATGTCGTCAGGACCTTGAGCTTGGGCAGCAGCAGCAGCAGCGTCTTGCCCTTCGTGACCGCCAGCAGGAGCACGGCGCCGACGGGCGCGAGCAGGCGGCGCCATCCCGACGCGGGCTCACGGGGCGACGGAGCCGGCTCGAAGGCCGGTGTGGGGGAGGCCGGCGGCAGCCATCTGGGAGTCTGGTCCACGAGCCTCAGTCTAGGAACGCCCGCACTTTGCGGGCTCGTGTGGCGATTCGCACTTGACGCGGTTCGTTCGGGGGCGTACGTTCTTCCGCAGACGCGGTTCGAGCCGCGAAAGAGCGAGCCACCGGGATGCAAGGCTCGCCACCCGGCGCCTGGCGCCGCCTTCGGGCGAGCGACGGAACGAGGGTCCCCAGACGCGGCTCGACCGCGTCCGTTTACGTCCGCGGGCGGCTCACTGCCGGTGGTGCTTGGCGCCCCAGGGATCGCCGACGGCGGCCGCTCCCGCCGCGAACGTGGCGTAGAGGGCGCCGAGGGCGGCCACCGCGCCGACGGCCCCGTCGGTCGTGGCCGCCACGACGAGCAGCGCCGCCGCGGCGCCGGCGCGAGACCCGACACGCCAGGGCACTTCGAGGCGACGCGGTCCCACGAGCAGCAACATCCGAGATCGAGGGTACGCCCCGGGTAGGCTGGTCGCAATGCCGATCGCACCCGACACCCGGATGGGCGCCGTGCACCTCACGGTCGCGGACCTGGAGCGCTCCCGCGAGTACTACGAGGACGCCGTCGGACTGCGCGTGCTGAGCCGCGACGAGCACACGCTGCGGCTCGGCCCGGCCGGGGGCGAGGAGCTGCTCGTCCTGATCGAGGAGCCGGGCGCCGAGCCGGTCCGCGGCGGGCACACCGGCCTGTTCCACTTCGCCCTGCTGCTGCCCGATCGCGTCGACCTCGCCCGCTGGCTGGCCCACGCGGCCGAGCGCCGCGTCCCGATCTCGGGTGCCAGCGACCACTTCGTCAGCGAGGCGCTCTACCTCCGCGACCCCGACCACCACGGGATCGAGATCTACCGCGATCGTCCCCGGGAGGACTGGTACGACGCCGACGGCGCGTTCCGGATGGGCACGATCCCGCTCGACGTGGAGGACCTGCTCGGAGTGCTCGACGAGCAGCCCTTCGAGGGCATGCCGCGCGGCACGACGATGGGGCACGTGCACCTCCACGTGGCCGACGTCGGCGAGTCGGTGGACTTCTACGGCGCGCTCGGCTTCGAGACGATGACCGTGATCGGCGACCAGGCCGCGTTCCTGTCGGCCGGCGGCTACCACCACCACCTGGGGGCGAACGTCTGGGCCGGCCGGGGCGTGCAGCCGCCGCCGCCCGGCACGGCCGCGCTGCGCCACGCGACCGTCCTGCTGCCCGACGCCGGGGAGCGCGACCGCGTCGCCGGGCTGGCCGAGGCCGCGGGCGGACGCCCGGTCGCGCACGAGGACGGCGTGCTCGTCACCGACCCGGGCGGCAACCGGCTGCTGCTGCGGGGCTGACGCCCCGCTCAGGCGGCCAGCACGACCGCCAGCCGGCGGGGGCCGTGGACGCCCTCGACCCGCTCGAGCTCGATGTCCGACGTCGCGGACGGCCCGCTGACGAACGTGACCGGGCGGGTGGTGTCGCCCAGTGCGGCGATCGAGTCCGGGACGTCGGCGAGCACCTGGTCGGCGCGGACGACGCACACGTGGAGGTCGGGGAGCAGCGTCAGGGCGCGGCGGCCCTGGCCCGGTCCGCCGTCCAGCGTGATCGTGCCGGTCTCCGCGATCGCGTGTGCGCAGCCGGTGACCACGCCGTCGAGCGCGGCCAGCTCGGCGTGGGCGAGCGGCGGCTCGTCGCGGACGGCCTCCGGGATCGCCGCCAGCCAGTCGGCGGGCAGTCCGGGCGGCGCGGCGACCCGGCGCGCGCCGTGCTCGGCCAGCAGCGCCGCGATCGCGCCCGCGACGTCGTCGGTGCGCGTCACCGTGGCGCGGTAGTCGGCGACCCGCTGGGCGAGGAGGCCGGGGTCGCCGGGACGTGCCGTCAGTTTGCGTCCGTGGTGGATGGAAATCGACGTCACGTCAGTTGTCGCGGCCCGGATGCGGGCGAGGATCTCCTGCCGCGCGGCGCTCAACGGCTGCGCCACCAGTCGCGGAACGTCCGGCGCGGCGCCTGCGGGGGCTCGCGGACCCCGCTCCAGGTCCGCAGGGGGCCGGGCAGGTGGGCGGCGAGCCCGGCCAGCCGCGCGCCGCGTTGGGCGGCCTCGTAGCGGCGGCGCGAGGCGAAGACGCGCGCCATCGCCTCCATCGCCAGCCGCTCGGACGGCGGCGCGCCCTGCTCGCGCACGACGCGGCTGCGCAGGTGGACGAGGATCGTCGGGATGTCGATCTTCACCGGGCAGACCTCGTAGCAGGCGCCGCACAGCGACGACGCCCACGGCAGCGCGGTGTGGTCGCGCAGCTCGGCGAGCTGCGGGGCGAGGATCGCGCCGATCGGCCCGGGGTAGGTGTTGCCGTAGGCGTGGCCGCCGGCTCGCTCGTAGACCGGGCACGAGTTCAGGCAGGCGCTGCAGCGGATGCAGCGCAGCGCGTCGCGGCCGACGGGGTCGGCGAGCGTGGCGGTGCGGCCGTTGTCCAGGAGGATCAGGTGGAAGTCCCGTGGACCGTCGCCGGGGGTGACGCCGGTCCACAGCGACGTGTAGGGGTTCATCCGCTCGCCGGTGGACGAGCGCGGCAGCAGCGTGAGCATCGTGGCCAGGTCCGCGTGGCGGGGGATCACCTTCTCGATGCCCATGACGGTGATCAGGGTGTCGGGCAGCGTGGTGCACATGCGGCCGTTGCCCTCGGACTCGACGACGCAGACCGTTCCCGTCTCGGCGACCGCGAAGTTCGCGCCCGAGACGCCGACCTTGACCCGCAGGAACCGCTCGCGCAGGTGCCGACGGGCCGCGGCGGTCAGCGCGGCCGGATCGGTCGACAGGCCGGTCTCGCCGAGCTCGGCCTCGAACAGGTCGCGGATCTCCGCGCGGTTGCGGTGGATCGCGGGGACGAGGATGTGCGAGGGCCTGTCGCCGGCGAGCGCGACGATCAGCTCCGCCAGATCGGTCTCGTGGGCCGTGATCCCCTCGGCCGCCAACGCGGCGTTGAGGCCGATCTCGTCGGTGGCCATCGACTTGACCTTGATGATCTCGTCGCTGCCGGCCGCCCGGGTCAGCCGCGCCACCAGCGCGTTGGCCTCGGCGGCGTCGCGCGCCCAGTGGACCGTGCCGCCGGCCGCGGTCACCGCGACCTCCAGGCGCTCGAGGTGGGTGGCGAGGTCGTGCAGCGCCTCGTCCTTGACGCGGGCGCCCTCGTCGCGCAGCGGCTCCCAGTCGGGCACCTCCGCCACGACGGCGGCGCGCTTGGCCCGGATCGTCGTCGTCGCCTTGCGCAGGTTGCGCCGCTGCTGCGCCTTGTCCAGCTCGACCCTGGCGGCGTCGGGGAAGCTCATCCCGTGCTCGCCAGGATCTCGGCCAGGTGCAGCGTGCGCACCCCCGCGCGCTGGCGCCGCAGCCCGCCGCCGATGTGCAGCAGGCACGAGGAGTCCCCCGCGGTGCAGACGTCCGCGCCGGTGTCCAGCACGCACCGCAGCTTGTCGGTCAGCATCGCCGCCGACGTGTCCGCGTTCTTGACCGCGAACGTCCCCCCGAAGCCGCAGCACGTCTCCGCCTCCGGCAGCTCCACGAGCTCGATCTCGCGGACGTTGCGCAGCAGCCGCAGCGGCGCGTCGCCGAGCCCGAGCCCACGCAGCCCGTGGCAGGTCGGGTGGTAGGTCACGCGGTGCGCGAAGGTCGCGCCGACGTCCTCGACGCCCAGCACGTCGACCAGCAGCTCCGAGAGCTCGTAGACGTTCGGGACGGTCTCGCCGACGAGCCCCGGGTACTGCCCGCGCACCATCGCCACGCACGACGCCGACGGGGAGACGACCGCGTCGAAGCCCCCGAAGACCCGCGCGAAGCGCCGCGCGAGCGGCGCCGCCAGGTCCGCGTAGCCCGTGTTGGCGTGCATCTGCCCGCAGCAGGTCTGCTCCTCGGGGAAGACCACCTCGTGCCCGAGCCGCTCGAGCACCTCGACCGTCGCACGGCCCGCCGACGGCGCGAACGTGTCGTTGAGGCACGTGACGAAGAGAGCTATCCGCACGAGAGCGAGACCCTAGCCGTCCGGCGCTAGACTGGTGGGTGCAGCACCATCACGGGGACGACAGGCTTCGACGCGGTCGGTTCCGGGACGGTGGTCGCGAGCCGAGGTCCCGGAGGCCTCGTAAAACACCGGGAAAACAATACGTGCGGACTCTCACGAGTACGCCCTCGCTGCTTAGCCACTAGCTAAGGCAGTCGAGGTTCCGCCCCCGGCCGGCCTGCCGTCGGGATCGCGGAATCAACAAGCAGGCTCACCCCCGGCGGTCCGCCTCCGCCAAAGGGGGGACAGCTTCAGGAGGCTGGTCCCCAGCAACCCCGCCGGCGAGGCGACCTGGGGACGAGAACAGAGCGCCGGATACGCTCGTAGAAGCCATCGTCACGCGACTGCGGACGCGGGTTCGATTCCCGCCGTCTCCACTGGGACAGATTTCCGTAAGGATCGAAACTGCTGATTTGCAGGGACGATCCTTGCGAAATCTGTCGTTAAGCGGCCGGTTCTGCGCACCGCTGGCCGCGCCGCTGAGGCGGTGTGCGGGGCCGCGGAAGCGCTCTGGGGCTTCACGTGTCGACGATCGGCGCCCGCGGAGGCCGCAGCAGGGGTCGAGGCGGCCCGGAAACGCGAAAGCCGCCCAGCGCCGGGTGACCCGGCGGGGCGGCTGTGCGGTCAGATGGGGTGGTGGCTAGAAGGGCCGCTCGTCGGCGGGCGGCGGCGGCTCGGGCGGCCCGGTGTCGGGCGGCGGGCCCGGGTCCTGCTCGGCGCGGCGGACCCAGCCGGGGTCGCAGTTGCGCACTTCGCGGCCGGAGCTGGTCGCCTTCAGCGGGTCGCGGCTGCGCCGCCGGTGGCGGGCCTTCTCGGCCCGCTCGCGCTCTGCGGCCGACGGGCCGCGCTCCGCCTTGACCTCGCTATGTGCCTTCAGGCGCGGGACCTTCGGCTCGGGCGGCGCGGGCACCGGCTCCGGCGGGGTTGCGGGGAGCGGGGTGAGCTTGCGGCGGTGCGCGCCGCCGCGGGCGGC
>JANJUA010000302.1 GCA_024710825.1 Solirubrobacteraceae bacterium | reverse complement strand
GCGACGAGCACCGCCAGCGCGGCATAGGCCGCGGGCAGGCCGCTGACGCCGAGCGCGATCGGCAGCGTCGCGCCCGGGGCTCCGGCCGCGGTCGCGGCTACGGCGCCGACGAAGCCGAGCGGCAACGCGGCGACGGCGTTGAGGGCGACGACCGCCGGCGCGACCGGCGGGCCGAGCTGGGCCAGCGCCCCCGCCAGCGTTCCGAGCCACACGACGGGCGCCACGGCGGGCGCCGCGATCACGTTCGCGGGCAGCGCCGCGAGCGAGACCTGCTCGAAGTGCAGCGCGAGCAGTGGGGCGGTGCCGAGCGTGGCGGCGGTGGTCATCGCGGCGGCCTCCGCGACGGGGCGGGGCACGCGGCGGTCGCGGAGCGCGTCGCGCAGGCGCGGGGCCAGTAGGGCGATGGCGATCACGGCCGCGAAGGAGAGCTGCCAGCCGGGGTCGCCGGCCGCGCGCGGGGTCAGGAGCAGGGTGACGGCCGCGGCGAGGAGCACGGCGTGCGCGCGCGACGCCGGGCGGCCCGCCATGGCGGCGACGAGCGCGGCGGCGCCCATGACGCCGGCCCGTTGGATCGAGGGGCCGGCGCCGGCCAGCGGGACGTAGAGCGCCACGAGCGCGAGCGCGGCGGCGAGCCGCGATCGCCGCGGAACGCGGGCGAGCGTCAGCAGCCAGGTGGCCAGCAGGGCGAGCAGCGCGACGTTCTGTCCGGACGCCGCGAGGACGTGGGCGAGGCCGCTGGCCCGGAAGTCGTCGCGGGTCTTCTCGTCGAGGGCGTCGTCCTGTCCGAGCACCATGCCGCGGGCGAGCGCGGCCTGCGCCGGCGCCAGCCCGGCGGACACGCCCCGCTCGGAGCGGCGGCGGATGGCGTCGATCGCGCCCGCCGTCCCGCCGCGGCGACGGCCCGTGGGCGTCAGATCGTCGACGTCCACCGCGGCGTGGGCGCCGCGGCGCGCCTCGTGGGCCTCGAAGGGGCCGATCCGGTCGAGCCGCCCCCGCAGCCGCACCTCCATCCCGATCTCCGGCGCCGCGCCGCCCGGCCCGCTCGCGGCCGAACCGCCTCCCGAGTCCGCGCGCCGGCCGTTCGGGCCGCCCTCGCCCGGCCCGCCTCCCGAGTCCACGCCGCCCGGCGGCTCGGCGCCGCGCAGCAGGACGCGCTCGCCCTCACCCGGACCGTCCACGATCCGCGCGGGGGCGGTCCAGCCGCCGAACGACCGCTGGCGTGGCGCGTCCAGCAGCACCGCGGTCAATGCGACGGAGCGTCCGAGCAGCGGCCGCAGCTCGCTGCGGTCGAGCGCCGCGAGCCGGGCGTCGCCGGCGAGCCCGCCCACCAGAACCGCCGCCGCGACGGCGAGGCCGAGGACCGGCCGCCGCAGCGCGGCGCCCGCCAGGGCCGCCGCGGCCGCGCACGCCACCACCCCCCAGTCCGCGACGCCATGGCCACGGGCGCCGCGCGCGCTCGTGCCGTCCGCCGGGTGCGCGCCCGCGCCCGCCGCCACGTTCGCGCCGCCGGCCGCGCCGATTCCCGCGTCGTCCGCTGCGCCCCAGGCCGCCGCCACGCACAGCAACCCGGCCACCAGACCGCCGAGCACGAGCTGCCACCGGTGCTCGAGGATCCGCGCGCCGATGCCGTGACCGTCCCGCACCGGCCGACAGTACGAGCCCGCGCGTCACGACGGGGGACGCGATCGTCACGTCCCCGTCACGAATCAGGCCGCGGCCGACTGCTGCACGAGCTCCCGAGCCGCCGCGATCGCCTCCGCGCGAGTCCGCACCCCGAGCTTGCGCATGAGGCTCTTCACGTGGCTGTAGACCGTGTCCTCGGTGACCACCAGGCGGTCGGCGACCTCCGCCGTGCCGGCGCCCGAGCTCAGCAGGTCCAGCACCTCCCACTCGCGCGTCGTCAGCGTGCTGTGGACGGGGCGCAGCCCGCGGCCGGGCTCGGGCACCCGCTGGAGCTGCTCGACGAGCTTCGCGATCAGGAGCCGCGACACCGCCGCCTCGCCCTGGTGGACGCCCACGAGCGCCCGGCTCAGCGCCTCCATGCCGATCTCCTTGGACAGCACGCCCTTCGCCCCCGCGCGCAGGGCGGCGAGGGCGAGGTCCGCCTCGGCGAAGACGGTGAGCAGAACGACCCCGACCTCCGGGGCGGCGGCCGTCACGCGCCGCGTCAGCTCGATGCCGTTGACGCGGGGCAGGGTGGCCTCGGTCACGAGCAGCTCGGGCCGATAGTGGGAGGCGAGCTCGAGCGCCTCGACGCCGTCGGCGGCGGTCGCGACGACGACGAAGCGCCCGCTGTCGCGGAGGCCCTGGACGATCAGGCCGCGGGCGAGCGGATCGCCGTCGGCCACGATCACGCGGAGCTTGGCGGCGAGCCCCTCGTCGGGGCGGTCGAGTTCCTTCGGATCCTGGGGGCGATGGTTCGTGTGCATGTGATCCTGTTCGTGGCAACGTCGGGGAGGGAGCCGCGGCCGCTCGGGGACGCCGCTCACCACCCTTAGTCGGAGGACGTCGGTGTCTTCCCCTCCCCCAGGTGCGACCCGGGATCTGACGCACCGTTGTTGCCATAATGCGCCGCCGCATGGGGCACATGGCATGACCACGACGCAAGCGGCGTCGCCGGCGAGCAGGGCGGCCCGGGAGCTGCTCACCCGGGAGTACGAGCCGCTGAAGGAGCCGACGCTCCGTGCGCTGCGGGCCAAGCTGACCGGGCTGGGGCTGAGGCTCCCGGACGAGGACCTGGAGGCGTTCTACAACCAGGCCTGGCACGCGATCTACGACCGGCTGGCCGCCGGAGGGGACGTGGACAGCCCGAGCGGATTCCTGGTCGAGGTCGGCTTCCGCCGGGCGATCGACCACGCCCGCAAGGTGCGCCCCGACAGCCACGCCGAGCTCGTGGGCGCCGAGCGACTCGCCGCGCACGACGACATCGTCGACCGCCTCGACGACCGGCGGCAGGTGCGCGAGCTCGTCGAGGCGCTGCGCGAGGAGCTCGACGAGCGCGAGCGCGCCGCCGCCAGCCTCTGCTACCTGCACGGCTACAGCCGCCGCGAGGCGGCGGAGCTGATGGGCATCCGCGAAGCCCGCCTTCAGAAGATCATGGACTCCGTCTCCAAGTCGGTGGCCCGCGTCAGCGCCGAGATCCGGTCCGGCACGCGCTGCGAGGGACGCACCTCGCTCAACAAGGCCTACGCGCTCGGTCTTCTGGACCCCGAGGGCGAGCGCCGCGAGCACGCGCGCGCCCACCTCGACGAATGCCCGTCGTGCCGCGCCGACGTGCTGCGCATGCGCGGCCTCGCGGTGATCGCGCCGCCGGCGCTGCTGCCGTGGGCGGCGCTGCGCATGGGCGGCGGAGCGGGCGCCGCGGCCGGTGGAGCGGGCTCGACGGGCTCGACCGGCCACGCTGGAGAAGCGGG
>JANJUA010000295.1 GCA_024710825.1 Solirubrobacteraceae bacterium | reverse complement strand
GGCGCCGGTCGGCGGCTCCCCGGGTAGGTGGGGCGGGCGCCGGGGCGAGCGGCCCGCGGCGAGCGACGCGGCGACGATCGACCCGGCGGAGGTGCCGACGAGATGCTCGACCCGCCGAAGGTCCACTCCGTGCGCCGCCTCGAGGCCGGCGAGCACCCCGGTCATCCAGGCCTCGCCGACGGCGCCGCCGGCCGCGAGCACGAGGATGTCGGGCGCGAGCCACGGCACGGCGCCGATCGTAGGCGGTGGACCGCGTACGTGATAACGTACAAGCGTATGGCGACGGTCGAGGCGACGCTGAACATCGGGCCGCGCGTACGCGCCCTGCGCGAGGGCATGGGGCTCAGCCTCCGCGATCTAGCCCTGCGCAGCGGCGTCTCGGCGCCGATGCTCAGCCAGGTCGAGCGCGGCGAGACGAGCCCGACGCTCGCCATCGCGCACCGCATCGCGGCCGGCCTCGAGCTCACGCTCAGCCAGCTCCTGCGCCTCGACGAGGGCGGCAGCGTCTCGATCGTGCGCGCCGCGGACGTCCGCCACGGCGAGCAGGGCCGCCACGGCCACGTCGTCGACGTCCTCACGCCGCCGCTGCCCGGGCAGCGAGCCGAGCTGAGCCGCCACCGGCTCGATCCGGGCGCCGCCACCGGCGGCGTTGACGACCCGCCGATGCACGAGCCCGGCAGCCGCGAGATCGCCCACGTCGAGGCCGGGTCCGTGATTCTGCACATCGACGGCGAGCGCCACGAGCTGCGCGCCGGCGACACCGTCACCTTCGACGCCGACCTGCCCCATCGATTCGAGAACCCCGGCCCGGGCGAGACGAGCTTCCTCGCCATCGTAAGCGCCGGACTGAGGAGGAGCTAGCGCCACCATGCCCACCACCCTGTTCGACAAGATCTGGTCCGCCCACGAGGTGGCCCCGGGCCTGATCTACATCGACCTGCACCTGGTCCACGAGGTGACGAGCCCCCAGGCCTTCGACGGTCTGCGCCTCGCCGGCCGCACGGTCCGCCGCCCCGACCGGACGCTCGCCACCGCCGACCACAACGTGCCCACGGACGGCACGTCCACCGCGGCGCGCATCCGCGACGAGCTCAGCCGCGTCCAGGTCCAGACGCTCGAGCGCAACGCGGCCGAGTTCGGCATCCCGCTGTACAGCATCGGCTCCTCGCGCCAGGGCATCGTCCACGTGATCGGGCCCGAGATGGGCCTCACGCAGCCGGGGATGACGATCGTCTGCGGCGACAGCCACACCGCGACGCACGGCGCGTTCGGCGCGCTGGCGTTCGGTATCGGCACCTCCGAGGTCGAGCACGTCCTCGCCACCCAGTGCCTGGTCGCGCGCAAGCCGAAGTCGATGCGGATCCGCTACGAGGGCATGCCGGGCTTCGGCGTCACCGCCAAGGACCTGATCCTGGGCACGATCGGCCAGATGGGCGTCGACGGCGCCGTCGGCCACGTCGTCGAGTACGCGGGCCCGGCCGTCGAGGCGCTCTCCATGGAGGGCCGCATGACGGTCTGCAACATGACGATCGAGGGCGGCGGCCGCGCGGGCATGATCGCGCCCGACGAGAAGACGTTCGCCTGGGTCGCCGAGCACGCCGAGATCGAGATCCCCGACGCGTGGCGCGACCTGCGCAGCGACAACGGCGCCGAGTTCGATCGCGAGATGGTCGTCGACGCCTCCGCGCTGAGCCCCCAGGTCACGTGGGGCACGACCCCCGACCGCGTCGTCGCCGTCACCGAGGCGGTCCCGCAGCCGCGCGACGACGGCGACGAGCGCGCGCTCGTCTACATGGGGCTGAAGGCCGGCACGCCGATCACCGAGATCAAGCTCGACCGCGTGTTCATCGGCTCCTGCACCAACAGCCGCATCGGCGACCTGCGCGCCGCCGCGAAGGTTGTCGAGGGCCGCCGCGTCGCCGACCACGTCGCCGCGATGGTCGTCCCGGGCAGCGCCCAGGTCAAGGAGCAGGCCGAGTCCGAGGGCCTCGACGAGGTCTTCCGCGCCGCCGGCTTCGACTGGCGCAGCGCCGGCTGCTCGATGTGCTTGGGGATGAACCCCGACATCGCGGCGCCGGGCGAGCGCGTCGCCTCGACCTCGAACCGCAACTTCGAGGGCCGCCAGGGACGCGGGGCGCGGAGCCACCTCGTCTCGCCGGAGATGGCCGCCGCGGCCGCCATCGAGGGCCATTTCGTCGACATCCGAGACTGGAGCTGACCGTGGAGCCGATCAACGTCATCGAGGGCCGGGTCTCGGTCCTCGACCGCGACGACGTCGACACCGACCAGATCATGCCCAAGCAGTTCCTCAAGCGGGTCGAGCGGACCGGCTTCGGGGAGTTCCTCTTCCACGACTGGGCCAAGGAGGACGGCTGGGACCTGCCGCCCAACCCGATCCTCGCCGCCGGCGAGAACTTCGGCTGCGGCTCCAGCCGCGAGCACGCGCCGTGGGGCCTTCAGGACTACGGCTTCAAGGCGATCGTCGCGCCGTCGTTCGCCGACATCTTCTACTCGAACTGCACGAAGATCGGGCTCCTGCCG
>JANJUA010000289.1 GCA_024710825.1 Solirubrobacteraceae bacterium | reverse complement strand
CGGCTGGCGAAGGAGTTCACCGTGCTGAGCGAGGTGGGATCCAAGGACGCCGAGGAGATCATGGCCCCGTACCGGTGGGTCGAGCAGATCGAGGCCGAGCTCGAGGCGGGGGCTTGGAAGGTCATCGCCGAGGCCCGCGAGTCGGGGACCGCGGGGATCTACCGCGCGGACGGGGAGCCGCGGATGGGCCTCATCGACGAGATCGCCCACGCCGTGGACCCGGCGCGGCTGCTGTTCGAGGCGCCCCGCAAGGACCAGCAGGTCTTCCTACTGCGCCGCTTCGGCCCCGACGCGAACCTCGGCAACATCGCCCCCGGCGACGTCCTGAGCCTCGAGACCCTTCGCCTCGGCCTGCGCAGCGACACGATGGGGCGCGAGGCGTGATCTTCCTCGCCCGCCACGGCGAGACCGACTACAACGCCGAGCGTCGCTTCCAGGGCCAGGGCGCCGTGCCGCTGAACGCCCGGGGCCTCGAGCAGGCCCGCGAGCTGGCGCGGGCGGCCGGCCGGGAGCCGCCCTTCGCCGCCCTCTACGCCAGCCCGATCCTGCGCGCGCGCCAGACGGCGGAGGTCGTCGCCGAGGCGCTGGGCCTCCAGCCGCGCTTCGACGCCCGCCTCGCCGAGCACGACGTCGGCGAGTGGCAGGACCGCCTGTTCGCCGATGTCGAGGCGGCCGAGCCGGAGCTGTGGGCGCGCTGGCAGGCGGGCGGCGCCGACTGGGCCTTTCCCGGCGGAGAGTCGCTGGCGCAGCAGCAGGAGCGCGTCATCGCCGCCCTCGTCGACGTGACGCAGGCGGGCGAGCTGCCGGCGCTCGTCGTGTGCCACCGCGGCGTGATCCGGTCCGCGCTGTGCCACACGCGCCGGGAGGGGCTGGCCGCGTACCACGGGATCGCCGTCCCGAACGGCGCGCTCGTCCGACTGTGACCGGGCGCCTCCGCGGGGCGGCGTTCGCGCTGCTCGTCGTCGCGACCTTCGCGGCCTTCTTCGTCGTCCAGCGCGTCAAGCGCGAGCCGTCCGACCTCCGGGAGGTCCGCGCCACGCGGCTGTTCTCGCCCAACGACGACGGCGTCAAGGACCGCGCGCGGGCGAGCTTCGCCCTCGACCGTCCCGACACCGTCTCGGTGCGCGTGATCGACGAGGACCTCGAGCCGGTGCGGACGCTCGTGCGCAACCGGCCGCTGGCCGCGGGCGAGCGGCTGCGGGTGCGCTGGAACGGGCGCACCGACGACGGCCGGGTCGCTCCGGACGGCGTCTATCGCTACCGCGTCAACCTCCAGGACCAGGGCCGCGCCGTCCTGCTCCCGCGCATCGTCACGCTGGACACGAAGCCGCCGAAGCCGCGCGTCCTGTCGATCGGCCCGAGCCCGACGAAGCCGGAGATCCTGCCGCTCGGCGACGGCGGCGAGGCCCGCATCCGCTTCTACACCCCTTCCACGAAGGAGCCGACCGACGTCCTGATCTACCGCACGTCGCCGGGGGTCGAGCTGGTGCACGAGACGACCGTGCCCGCGGGCGAGGACCAGACGGTGTGGAGCGGCGCCGACGAGGCGGGGCGCCCGATGCGCCCGGGCACCTACGTCGTCGCGGTCCGCACCCGCGACCAGGCCGGCAACGTCGGGACGTCGCCGAGCCCGCTGCCGCCGCGCGCGGAGTACGGCACGACGCTCGGCGGGCGCGGCGGCATCACGATCCGCGAGCTGGGCGTGCAGCCGACGCTCGAGCCGTCGATCGCGGGCTCGAACGTCCAGTTCGGCGTCGACGCCCGCCGCCGCCCCTACCGCTGGTCGGTGCGTCGCGTCGGCGTGACGAGGGTCGACAAGGACGGGCGCAAGACGAAGCCGGTCGTGACGTTCAAGGCCCCGGATGTCAAGCGGTCCGGCCTCTACCTGTTCGAGGTGCGCGCGGGCGGGCGCACGACGAGCGTCCCGCTGCCGATCCAGGCGGTGAAGACGCGCAAGGTGCTCGTGGTCCTCCCGGCGATCACCTGGCAGGGCCGCAACGCGGTGGACGACGACGGCGACGGCTGGCCGAACACCCTGAGCGGCGGCCTGCCGGTGCGACGCGAGCGCGTCCTGGCCGACGGGCTGCCCGGCGACCTGGTGCGTCAGATCGCGCCGCTGCTGATCTTCCTGGACCGGCAGGAGCTTCGCTACGACCTCACTACCGACCTGGCGCTCGCCGCGGACGTCGGGCCGCGCATCGAGGGCCACACCGGCGTCATGCTGGCCGGCGACGAGCGCTGGCTGCCGGTCGAGCAGCAGCGCGAGCTGCGGCGCTTCGTGCGCCGCGGCGGCGTCGTCGCGAGCTTCGGCGTCGACTCGCTGCGCCGGCAGGTGCGCCTGACGGCGGAGCGGCTCGTCGATCCCACGGCGCCCACGCCGGCGGACGCGTTCGGCGCGACGCTGGCGCCGCTGGAGCGCGCGGAGGACACGACGCTGACGATCTTCAACGACGAGATCGAGCTCTTCGCCGGCGACGTCTACGGCGGCACCGGGGTCTTCACCGGCTACGACGTCTTCGAGGCGACGCGGTCGGTGGGCGACGGGCAGGAGATCGTCGCCAGCGCGGCCACCGACGACGGGCGCAAGGTGATCGTGGCGACCAGGCTGGGCGAGGGGCTCGTCATCCGCTTCGGCCTGCCGCAGCTGGCCGAGCGGCTGGGTGAGCCGAGCAACGAGACGGAGCTGGTGCGGCGCACATGGACGCTGCTGTCGGGATGATCCTCGCGGCCACCGACCTGGCGGACGTGGTCTACCGCCTCGGCGTCGTCGCCGCGGCGCTGCTCGTCGGCGTCGCCCTGCTCGCCCCGTCGGTGCGCGGCCGGGCGATCGCCGCGCTGCTCGCGCTGGCGCTGACGCCGATCCTGCTCGTGGCCGACATCTGGGACTCGCCGCAGATCGCGTCGCTGCGCGACCGCCCGGCGATCGCCGCGGGCGCCGTCCTCGGCGCGCTGGCGGCGGTGGCGGTGCTCGCCCTGCTCATGCGCCGCTGGCCGGCGCTGCTGCCGCTGCTCGCGGTCGCCGCCCTGCCGTTCCGGATCCCGATCTCCGCCGGCGGGGACACCTCGAACCTGCTCGTGCCCCTGTACCTCGTGATCGCCGCCGGCGTGCTCGCCCACGCCGTCCCGAGGGCGCGCGGCCCCGACGACGACGCCCCGTTCCGCCCGCGCGCTCTCGAGTGGCTGCTCGTCGGGTCGGTGGTGCTCTACGCGCTGCAGGCCGCCTACTCCGACGACTTCGCCAAGGCGCTGCAGAACGTCGTCTTCTTCTACGTGCCGTTCGCGCTGCTGCTCGGGCTGCTGCGCGAGATCCGCTGGACGCGGCGGCTCGCGCTCCAGTGCCTGGGGGTGCTGCTCGCGCTCGCCGCGGTGTTCGTCTGCGTCGGGTTCGTCGAGTACTGGCGCAAGGAGCTGCTGCTGAACCCCGACCTGGTCGCGGCGAGCCAGTACCAGAGCTACTTCCGGGTCAACTCGCTGTTCTTCGACCCCAACGTCTACGGCCGCTTCCTCGCGACCGTGATGCTCGGCGTGGCGACGGTCGTCCTGTGGGCGCGCAGCTCGCGCGACGTGCTGCTCGGGGCGCTGGCGCTGGCGCTGCTGTGGGCGGGGCTGGTGCTGACGTTCTCGCAGTCGAGCTTCGCGGCCCTGCTCGCCGGCCTCGCGGTGCTCGCCGCGCTGCGCTGGAGCGTGCGCTGGACGGCGGCGGCGGTCGCCGTGGCCGCCGCGATCGGCCTGGCGCTGGTGCTGCTGGCGCCCGACGCGGTCCGCCTGGACATCAGCTCGCAGCGTGCGGCCGACAAGGCCACGAGCGGCCGCGCGGACCTCGTCGTGGGCGGCGTCGACCTGTTCCGCGACCGGCCGGTCCTCGGCTACGGCTCGGGCTCGTTCGCGACGGTCTTCCGCGAGGAGGAGGGCGTGTCCAGCGAGCGCGCGGCGACGGCGTCGCACACGATCCCGGTGACGGTGGCGGCCGAGCAGGGCGTCGTCGGCCTGGCGGTCTACCTCGCGCTGCTCGTGGCGGCGCTCGTCCGGCTGCTGCGCGGGGCGCGCTCGTCGCCGCTGCGCGCGTACGTGGCCGCCGCCTTCGTGGCCCTGATCGTGCACACGATGCTCTACGCGGCGTTCCTGGAGGACCCGCTGTCGTGGGCCCTGCTGGGCGTCGGCATGGCGCTGGCGGCGCCGCGCCCCACGCCCGCCACGGATGAGCCCGCGCCGGCGTCGGCCTGACGCCCGCCGCCGTGAGCGCCGCGAACGCGTCCTCCTCGCGGATCGATCCGCCGTACAGCGATCTCGACGCTGACGTCGCTCACGCAGTCCCGCGTGTGCCGCAGACCGGTCGCTACGAGGGGAGAGCGGTCTGCTCGGGGAACAGCAGACGGTGCTCTGCGGTGCGGCGCTCAAGAAAGTCGTCGAGCGCTGCAGGCGCCCACCAACCCGCTACATATGCGACGGTGCCGAGCAGCTCCAGATCCTCGCGCCGCCACGGCTGATCGTCGTCGGAGAGGACGACGAGCTTTCGCTCCGGTGAAAGCTGCCCGTCCACGTCGTGGAAGACCCGGAAGGCCTGGTTCACGGATCGCACACCGCTCTCGCCCCGTCCGCCGGCGACCGCCTGGACGTACACTGGGTCGCGCCGCCCGAACGCTGCGGTGAGGCGGTAGCGCGACCCGCTGCGACCCGTCAGGGTCGGCCGCTCCTCGACGTCGGTGCAACGAGCGCGAAGGTGCGTCAGCAGCCGCTCCTCGAAGCGCGGCGGTCGCGGCTGCGGCTGGAGCAGGCGCAGCGCATCCACCTCTCGCATCGCCCCCACGAGCCGCAGCAGCATGTCGGTCGACTGCTCCGGGGATCCCTCCACCTCGAGCCTGCCGTCGCGAAGGTCAACGAGGAATCCGTGGAGTATCGCCCTCATCTGTCGGCGCACTGTCGGCGCCTCGACGTTGAGCCCGTGAAGCTCGAGTCGGTTCAGCGCCGAGCCTGCGTCGCCGAGCACTAGGCGCTCAGAGCCGACGACCGCCACCACCTCCAGGAGATCGCCGTCGACATAAGCGTAAGGGGTACTCAGCAGCACCTCGTTGTCGCGCGACAGAGGTCGACAGGCGAAGCGTTGCCCGAGTCCTTCCGTGTACCGCTCCACGAGCTCGACGCAGTCGCTCATCGCGGTCCCTGGCGCGTCGAGAGCTGCGCTGCCGGCACGCGCGGCTCCACCCACACGCAATCGTCGCGGATGCCGCATTCCGCGAGAAATGCCTGGAAAACTGCTTGGTACTCGCCTGGCGCCACGACCGTGCCGTTCGTGTCGGGTATGTCGCCTGGAGTGTAGGCCTGCCCGAGGTCGTAGCGGTCCTTGAACGGCTGCTTGTGCGTCTGGAAGCGCCAAGTCGTGTTGGACCCGTCGCAGTGGTTCACATGGCTGCCGCGAACGTCGAGCCGCTTGATCGGGCGCTTGGCCCACATGAGCTGCAGCGTGTACTTCCACGGTACATCCAGCGAGATGTGGAAATCGAGCTCGAGCGACTCTCCGCGGTCGTTGGCGATCGGGAGGCGGCTACGGAGGTGGCCGCCCCGGACCGCCCACTCGAGCCGGCCGCGTGCGACAGGCCCGGCCGTCAGGAGATCCTCGACGGCCGTCTCGGTCAGTGGGGGCAGCATGGCCCACAGCAGTTCGGTGTAGACATGGGTGTTCCTGCTCGCCGACGACGAACGCGCATGACCCGCAGGGAGTCCTCTGCCGACGCGAAGCGGCAAGCCGCGCGGCGATTCCGCCACACTCCACGCCCGCATGCGCGCCCTGCTCTACGGATCCGTCGCCCTCCTCGCCTACGCCCAGGCCGGCTACGGCCTGCTGCTCGCCGCGCTCAGGCGCGTTCTCGGCCCCCGCCCCGTCGCCGCCGCGCCGATCGAGCCCGACGTCACGCTCGTCGTCGCCGCCCACGACGAGGAGACGGTGATCGCAGACAAGGTCGCCAACGCGCTCGCGCTCGACTGGCCGCGGGAGCGACTCGAGGTCGTCGTCGCCTCCGACGGGTCGACCGACGCGACCGTGGCCCTCGCCCGGGAGGCGGGCGCCGACGCGGTCCTCGACCTGCCGCGCGGCGGCAAGATCCGCGCCCAGGACGCGGCGGTGCGCGGCGCCCGCGGCGCCGTCGTCGCCTTCTCCGACGCCAACGCGCTGTGGGAGCCCGACGCGCTGCGCCGGCTCGTCGCCGCGTTCGCCGACCCGGAGGTCGGCTACGCCTGCGGCCAGGTCGCGTTCGTCAACGAGGCCGGGACGAACCAGGAGGGCCTCTACTGGCGCTACGAGATGTGGCTGCGGGGCATGGAGTCCGACCTCGCCTCGGTCACCGGCGGCAACGGGGCGATCTACGCGGTCCGGCGCGAGGCCTACATCGAGGTCGACCCGATCATGGGCCACGACCTCTCGTTCCCGTTCAACCTCGTCAAGCGCGGCTGGCGCGCCGTCTACGTTCCCGAGGCCCGCGCCACCGAGAAGATGGTCCCGTCGATCGAGGGGGAGTTCGCCCGCAAGCGACGCATGATGAGCCACGGCTGGCCGATCGTGCTGCGCGGCGGCCTGCTCGATCCGCGCGGCTACCCGCCGCGCTACGCGCTGATGATCGCCTCGCACCGGGCGCTGCGCTACGCCACCCCGTTCCTGCACCTCGCCGCGCTCGGGGCGACGCTCGCGCGCTGGCGCCGGCACAAGCTCCTGCTCGCGGCGCAGCTCGGCCTCCTCGCCGCGGCCGCCGCGGGCGGGCGCCTCCGGGCGCGCCCGCTGCTGGTGGCTCGCTACTACGTGCTGACGACGGCCTCGCTGGCCGCCGGGCTCGCCGACTGGCTGCGCCACGGGACCGAGGCGGGCTGGGATCCCCCCGAGGGCACGCGTTGAGGCGCGCCTTCGACGTCGTGGTGGCCGCGTTCGGCCTCGTCGCCGGCGCCCCCGTGATGGCGGCCGCGGCGCTGGCCATCCGGCTCGAGTCGCCGGGCCCCGTGGTCTACCGGCAGCTCCGAGTCGGCAAGGACGGCCGCGAGTTCGACATGCTCAAGCTCCGCACGATGGTCCAGGGCGCGGAGGGCCTCGGGGCGGGCATGGCGGTCAACGAGGGCGATCCGCGCATCACCCGCGTCGGCGCGTTCCTGCGGCGCACCTCGATCGACGAGCTGCCCAACCTCGTCAACGTGCTGCGCGGCGAGATGGCGATCGTGGGCCCGCGGCCGACGATCCCCGTGCAGGTCGCCCAGTACACCGAGCGTCAGCGCGGGCGGCTGGCGGTCAAGCCGGGGCTCACGGGTTGGGCGCAGGTGCAGGGCCGCGCGTCGTTGCCGTGGTCGGAGCGCATCGAGCTGGACCTCTGGTACGTCGAGCACCGCTCGTGGCGCCTGGACCTGGCGATCATCCGCCGCACGGTGACCGTGCTCGTGCGCGGCTCGGGGCTCTACAAGGGCGAGCGCGGCGGGTTCGACCTGCGCTGATCGAGGCGCTCGCAGGCCTGCTCCAGGCGGGCCTCGCAGCGGCCCTCGCGCATCGGGTCCAGGCCCTCGGCCCACGCCTCCAGCAGCCGCTGCTCCTCGCAGCAGAGCTCCTCGATCGCCTCGGAGGGCTCCTCAGTCCGCTCGCGCCGCCACGGCAGCCGCATGCCCATAGCATCCCACGCGGCGCTCAGCGGCGCGAGCGCTCCCGCGCCGCCAGCTCGCGCTCGAGGTCCTCGAGGGACTCCTTGAGCACGCGCAGGCGCTCGCGCACCACCACCGCATGCGCGCGCTCGTCGTTGGCCTCGTCGTCGTCGAGCAGCTCCGCCTCCGCGCGGTGCAGCTCGATCGCGCGCGCCTCCTCCATCGAGTTGATGACGATCCCGATGAACAGGTTGAGGATCAGCAACGACGCCAGCAGCACGTAGGAGACGAAGAACAGCAGCGTCCAGTCCGACAGCCGCTGGCCCTCCTCGATGTACGTCGGCAGGTTCTCGAGCGTGAGCAGGACGAACATCGTCACCATCGACTGACCGACGTTGCCGAAGTTCGCCGGGTCGTGCTCCGCGAAGACGAGCCAGCCGACCATCGCGTAGACGTAGACGAGCAGCAGCGTGATCACGGCGAGGCTCGCGACGCCCGGGACCGAGCGGGCGACCGCCACCGTGAGGACGCGCAGGTCCGGCAGCAGCCGAACGGCGCGCACGATCCGCAGCAGCCGCACGAGGCGCAGCAGGGTCGCGTTCTCGCGCACCCCCGGGACGAAGGCGGCGCCGATGACGACGAAGTCGAAGACGTTCCAGCCGTCGCGGAAGAAGTCCTGCGGGCGGCTGCCGTACGCGCCGATCCGGATCAGCAGCTCGACGACGAACGCGCCGAGGATGATCGCGTTGAGGAGGTTCAGCTCCGGCCCCACGCTGCGGTCGATCGCCTCGTAGGTCTCGAGCCCGAGCGTCACCGCGTTGACGAAGATGATCGTCAGCATCAGCGGGTCGAACCAGCGGGAGTCCACGATCCGGCGACAGGTGCGGGCCATGTGCGCGCGCATCCTGCCAGAGTGCTCGCCCATGCCCGAGGCAGTCCTCCTCACCGGCGTCGGCAAGCGCTACGACATCGTCGCGTCGTTCGCCCAGCACACGACGGTCGTCGCCGCCGACCCCAACCCGTTGGCCCCGGCGCAGTACGCCGCGACGGTCCGCACGAGCGTCCCCCGCATCGACGACCCGGGCTACGTCCCGGCGCTGCAGGAGCTCTGCGAGCGCCACGACGTCGGCGCCATCGTCCCGCTCACGGACCTCGACATCGAGACGCTGGCGATCGCGCGCGCCGACGGCCGCCTGCCGCAGGCGCTCGTCCCCGACCCGGAGATCGCCGCGGCCACGTACGACAAGTACGAGGCGCACCTGCTGCTCGAGCGGCTCGGGTTCCCGTCGCCGCCGACGGTGCTGCCCGGCGAGGAGCCCCCGTACTACCCGGTCATGGTCAAGCCCCGGCGCGGCTCGGGCGCCCGCTCGATCCACCCGGCGCGCGACGCCGCCCAGGCCGCCTTCTTCTGCGACTACGTCGAGGAGCCGGTGATGGTGCAGAAGCTCATGGACGGGCCGGAGTTCTCGATCGACTGCCTGTCGGACCGCGACGGGCGCTGCCTCAACGCCATCGCCCGCAACATGATCGAGGCGCGCGGGGGCGAGCAGGTCAAGGGCACGGTGCTGGACGCGCCCGAGCTCGTCGAGCTGGCGGCCTCGCTCGTGGAGGCGCTCGGCGTGCGCGGGCCCTGCACGGTGCAGGCGTTCCGCGACTCGGAGGTCGGGCTCGGGATCACGGACGTCAACACCCGCTTTGGCGGGGCGTTCCCGGCGCCGATGTACGCGGCCCTGCCGGGTAGGACCTATCCTGAGCTGATCGTCGCGCTGGCCCGCGGCGAGCGGGTCGAGCCCCACGTGGGCGAGTACCGCTCCGGGATGAGCTTCACGCGCTACTTCTGGCAGCTGGAGCTGGACCCGGAGATGCGGCCGACGGGGCGCGATCTGGTGTCGGGAGGGCCGCCCCCGCCCAGGTAGAAGTCCGCGACTTCGGGGAACTTCTCCCGTTCAAGCTGCTAGGAGTAGTCCCTCGATGTCCCTGTTCCGCGACCCCACATCCGCAGAGGACGCCGCGCCCGACGCGGCGAGCGAGGCGCCGCAGCCCGAGGTGGCCGTCGAGCGCCCGTGCCCGAGCTGCGGCGCGGCGCTCGCGCCCGACCAGGACTGGTGCCTGGAGTGCGGAGCCGCGGCGGGGGACCGCTCCGGCGGGCTGCCCGGCTGGCGCACCGCGGCGGCGACGATCGCCGCCTGCCTCGTGCTCGCCTCGGGCGCCGTCGCGGCGGCGTACGCGGCGCTCAGCGCCTCCGAGGACGACGCTCCGCCCGTCACCGCCTCCGCGACGCCGCCCGCCGCCCCCGACGACCTCGGCGCCGCACCGCCGATCGGGACCACCGATCCCGGCGTCGCGCCCCCGGTGACGCCGCCGTCCGAGGAGATCCCCCCGCCGGTGGAGCCCCCGCCGGCGGACGTTCCCGCGCCGGTCGCGCCGCCACCGTCCGTGGCGCCGATCGCCCCGCCGCCGCCCGTCACGCCGCCGGCTGCCGCCCCGCCGCCGACGACCGAACCGGGCGGCAAGGACAAGGGCGGCCCCGACGACGAGGGCGAGCTGCCCGAGCGGGAGAAGGCGCCGCTGGTCCTCGTCGAGCTCGAGCCGGATGCCGGTGCGACCTACGACCCGTCCGCCCGGCCCGCCGACCCGGCGCCGGACCCCGCGCTGGCGCTCGACGGCGATCCCGCCACGTCCTGGAGCGTCCCGCTGGTGACCGAGGCGCAGATCGACACCCCGGCGGCCGGCCTGCTCGTCACGCTCGACAAGCCGATCGGCCTGCGCCGCCTGCGGATCACGCCCACCACGCCGGGCACGACGATCGAGGTCTACGGCGCGACGTCGAAGACGCCGCCGCCGGAGATCACCGACGACGGCTGGAAGAAGCTCGCCACGCGGCTGGACGTCGAGGGCCGCACGAGCATCCCGCTCGGCGACGGCGACGACAAGGTCCGCCACCTGCTCGTCTGGTTCTCCGTCGGCCCCGTCGACCGCTCGCCGTCGGTCGGCGTCTCCGAGCTCAAGCTCTGGAGGTAGCCGCCGAGCCTACGGGACGAACTCCGGCCCCTTGTCGGTGTAGCGCTCCCGGAACGCGCGCAGCGCGTCGATCGCCTCGGGGCCGAGCTCTTCGCAGGTGATCATCTGGCCCCACGCCGTCGCTACGACGGCGGGCTCCATGTTCGTCGTGTTCTGGTAGACGAGCGCGTGGTAGCCGGGGGTGCCGTTGACCTCCTCGTTGAAGATCGCCTCGAGCGTGGCGATCGTCTCGGGCGGGGCGTCGGGCCGGTACTGGAAGTGGATGCGGCCGTGCTCGAGCGAGTGGACGAGGTGCTCCTTCGCGGGCGTCGCGTCGTGCTCGTAGACGCCGTCCTGCGCCGGGACGGGGTTGTGGTCGCCGGACGTGGGCGGGTTGGTGCCGTACTCGACCGCCTCCTCCGTGTGGGTCGCGCCCTCGACCTCGGGCGAGCTGATCGTGCACCCGGCCGCCTCGGCCGCCTCCTCGAGGTTCTCGATCTCGCGAGGCGGGAGCGTCACGGCGGCGGTCTGCGGCGCCGTCGAGGGCCCTCCGTCGCCACCCCCGCCGGACGTCAGCAGCACGACGGCGACCACGACCACGGCGACGACGACGACCACGCCCCCTACGAGCTGAAGGCGGCGGGTCCGACCCGCGGCCGCGGCGGCCTTCGCCTCCTGCGCTTCGCGCTCGCGGCGGCGGCGCTCCTTCTCCTGATGACGGCTCGACATCGAGCCAGACTACTGCGGTCGACGTCAGGGCTCAGGAAGCGCGCTCGCGCCGTCCGCGGGCCCTGCGCGGCTTCCAGCACTCGTCGAGGAACTCCGCGATCTCGCCGGTGAGCCGCCGCGGCGTGAGGCGCAGCTCGAGGATCGTGCTCGCCTCCAGCAGCCGCGCGTCGGGCAGCTCCTCGGCGAGCATCCCGGCGTCCGAGAACGGGTGCACCGGATCGCGGCGATGCCCGATCACGAGCGTGGGCACCGTGAGGGTCCGCCGGACGCTGCGGTGCGGCGCGATGCGCCCGAAGACGAGGCCCTGGAGCACGGCGCCGCTGGGTCGGGGGTCCTGGCGGACGGTGTCGAGCGCCACGTCGCCGAGCCACCCGGTCAGCCCCTCGGGCACGAGTCGCGCGGCGCGTGAGAGCAGCCGCGCGGCGGGCTCGCCGAGCGTCAGTCCCACCAGGAGGGGGCCGAACGCGAGCACGCAGGCGATCAGCGCGGTGTCGAGAACCGGCATCTCGGCGACGAGGCCGCGGACGCGCTCGGGTGCCCTCGCCGCGGTCTCCAGGGCCACGTTGGCGCCCAGCGACGTGCCGGCGATGACCGCCTCGTCGACCTCGAGCTCGTCGAGCAGCGCGACGACCTGCTCGGCGTACTGCGGCATGGAGTAGCGCCACACGTCCGGCGGCCGGTCGGAGCGGCCGTGGCCGAGGAGGTCCAGGGTGATGACCCGGTTGCCGCGCTCGGCCAGCGCTCGGGCGAGCGGCTCGTGCATCCGCTGCGACAGCAGCAGCCCGTGCAGCAGCACGCAGACCCGGGGGCCGGAGCCGTGCTCCGTGTACGCGAGTCGGTGTCCCGCATGGGTCAGCGTGGCCATGGGCAGGCGCCACGCTACCGATGGCCCCGGCCGTCGGGCGCAGCAGCGGTACGAGGCGCGCTCTCCCGTCGGACGCACTAAAGTGACGCCTGCGTCATAGATCTCGAGGAGGGAATCGCCGATGGCGAAGCAACCGAAGGTCCTGGCCGGGCAGGTCGCCGCGATCACCGGCGGCGCACGCGGCATCGGTCGCGCGATGGCCCACGCGTTCGTCCGCCAGGGCATGCAGGTGGCGATCGGCGACCTCGACCTGCCCGCGGCACGGCAGACGGCCGAGGAGATCGGCTCCGGCACGATCGCGCTCGAGCTCAACGTCACCGAGCGCGCCTCGCACGAGGCCTTCGTGGCGGAGGTCGAGCGTCAGCTCGGCCCGGTGGACGTCTACGTCAACAACGCCGGGATCATGCAGCTCTCGCGCTTCCTCGACGAGGACGACGCGACCGCGCGGCGCATGATCGACATCAACCTGCACGGCGTCCTGTTCGGCATGAAGGTCGTCCTGCCGGGCATGATCGCGCGCAACCGCGGGCACATCGTCAACCTCGCCTCGCAGGCCGGCAAGTTCGGTCTCGCCGGCGGCGCGACCTACTGCGCCACGAAGCACGCGGTGGTCGGGCTCTCCGAGTCGGTGCGTCAGGAGCTGCGGCTGCTGGGGGCCACCGGCGTGCACCTCACCTGCGTGATGCCGACGATCGTCAACACGGAGCTCGGCCTCGGGGTGGACAAGCCGCGCGGACAGCGCGACATCGAGCCCGAGGACGTCGCGAACGCGACGGTCGACGCGCTGCGGACCGAGCGCTTCGAGGTCTGGGTCCCGCGCGAGAACGGGCACCTCGGCGCGGTGTCGGCGATGCTGCCCCGCGTCGCCCGCGAGGCGGCCACCAGGGCGATGCGCGTGGATCGCGTCCTGTGGACGATCGACGAGGGCAAGCGGCGCGACTACGAGCTGCGCGCGTCGAGGTCCGAGCCGGGCCTCGAGCCCGGCGCGCAGACGAAGGAGCTGACGCCGGGCGGCTGAGCGGGGCGGGCGCGCGGCGGGGCCCCCCCGCGCCACCGACCGCGCCCCCCCCGCCCGCACCCCCCCCAGC
>JANJUA010000197.1 GCA_024710825.1 Solirubrobacteraceae bacterium | reverse complement strand
GCGTTCTCACGGCGACTAGGACGAGGCTTCGGGCGATTCGCCCCTCTACGACGAAAACCCCGCGTTAGCAGGGTCTTCGCTTCGATGCGGTGAAGAGGACTCGAACCTCCACGGGGTTATCCCCCACAAGGCCCTCAACCTTGCGCGTCTACCAATTCCGCCACCACCGCTCGAGGGCTACGCGAGAATAGCGGAGCTTGCCTTCCGTCCACCCTCCGCGCTACCTTCACGAACACATGTTCCCCCCAGCCAACCACTCCCTGAGAGGAGCGTGGAGCCCATGGACCTGACGAAGCGCCAGCAGGAGATCTTCGACTTCATCAAGCGGTACTCGAGCGCGCACGGCTACCCGCCCACGGTCCGGGACATCGGCAAGGCCGTCGGGCTTGCGTCGTCGTCCACGGTGCACGCGCACCTGGCGAACCTGGAGAAGGTCGGGCTGCTGCGGCGCGACCCGTCCAAGCCGCGCGCGATCGAGCTGCTCGACCGGGCGGTGGGCAGCGTCAAGAGCGTCGTCTCGGGCGAGGGGCGCCTGCCGCTCGTCGGGTCGGTCGCGGCCGGGCAGCCGATCCTGGCCGAGGAGAACATCGAGGACCACATCGCGATCCCCAGCGAGGCGGGCGGCGACCACGGCGAGTTCGTGCTGGCCGTCCGCGGGGAGTCGATGGTCAACGCCGGGATGCTCGACGGCGACCTCGTCGTGGTCCAGCGCCAGGACACGGCGAACGACGGCGACATCGTCGTCGCGCTCGTGGGGGAGGAGGCGACGGTCAAGCGGTTCTTCCGCGAGGCCGACCATATCCGCCTGCAGCCGGAGAACGACCACATGGAGCCCATCCGGTCGCGGGAGGTCCAGATCATGGGCAAGGTCGTCGGCCTGCTGAGGACGATGTGATGACCATGAGCCTTCTCGACGCGATCGAGCGCCCGTCGATCCTCGGCCCGGACCCCGGCGAGCGCTCCGCGCGCCCGGCCACGGGCGCCGTGCCGGCGGCGGGCGGCGCGCCGACGCTCGACGATCTCCTCACGGGAACCTGGGAGAGCCTCACCGCCGGCCTCGCCGCCGCCTGCCCGATCTGCGAGGCCCCGCTCGCGCCGCGCTACGGCGCCGGCCACGCCCCGGTCGCCGGCGCCTGCACGCGCTGCGGCACCGAGATCTCCTGAGTCGACACACGCGCGACAGGGCGCCGCGGCGCGCCGCGAAGTGCCCATACGGCGCTCGACGCAGGCGCGGCGGATGGCTAGATTGTGGGGTGCAGGCCAGGCAACCGCGGAGGTTGAGGCCTTCGAGGAAAGTCCGGACATCACAGGGCAAGGTGGTCGCGCAGGCGACCCGGGGAAACCCGCGGGAAAGTGCCACAGAAACACAACGACTACGTCCGAGGTCGCAGCTGCATCTCGGGCCGGCAAGGGTGAAATGGTGCGGTAAGAGCGCACCGGCGCCGCGGTGACGCGGCGGCCAGGCAAACCCCACCCGATGCAAGGCCAAGCAGGACCGCTCGCAGGCTGCCCGCCAAGGTCCAGGTCGGCCGCTCAGATGGATGGTTGCCCCCGACAGAATCCGGCTTACCGGCCTGCTAAGGAAGAGCCCCGCCCCGCGGGGCTCTTCTACGTGACGGCCGCCCGGAGCGTCCAGATCACGACATCAAGACGGGCGGCGAAGTGCAGCAGGGGCCGCTCGGGCGGCAGCTCGATGCCGTACGGCGCGGTCATCGTGTTGCGATCGAGCTCCGCCTCTGCCGGCTGCAGCGGCCACGGCGGATGGTGGATGTCGGCGCGGTGGACCCGGTGGCGCTCGTCGAGCGCGTAGAGGCAGTAGCGCTCGGTGAGGAAGTGCTCGAGCGTCCCGGGCTCCGCCGGCCGGGCCGGCCCCTCGGGGCGATAGCGGACGTCGAGCCCTGCCGCGGGCGCCGCGCGGTGCGTCCTGTACGCGACGCCGCCTTCACGGCGTCGGATCTCCGCGTGCGCGCGGTGGTAGGGAAGCCGGAATGCGCGCCGGGCGCCGGCGACCGCGAGCCGGCTAGGGGTGTCGAGGCTGAGGAACCAGATGCCGGGCTTGCCGTGGAGCGTCGTGTAGGTCCGTACGTTTGCCTCCGGGAAGCGCGACAGCGCCGGGATCGGCGGCGTGCCTCGCAGCCGCAGGCCACAGACCTCGAACGGCGTCACGCCGATCCACGCGCTGCCGCCGAAGGTGTCGATCGGCAGCTCGGCCGGGACGGCGGGGCGGAGCGCCTCGGGCGGGAGCGGCCAGTGGGCGAACAGCAGGTCGCGCCACGTCTGGCCCTGCAGCCACGGACGATCCGGCACCGGCCAGGGCCGGTGGGCGGCGTGGCGCAGGCTCCGCGCCTGGGCGGCCGCGGCGGAGGCGGGGGCGAGCGCCGCGACGGCCTCCTCGGCCAGGCGGCTGACCGGCTCGCGCAGCATCGCGCTCGACGTCTACCTCGTGCCGGGCCGCCTCAACCCGGGGCGGCGGCGCGGTTGGACGGCTCTCGCGCGCGGGTAGACGGCCACATGCTCGAACGGGACGTCGCGCCGGGGATCCACCGCATCGAGGACGCCTACGTCAATTGGTACCTCGTCGAGGACGGAGGCCGGCTGACGGTCGTCGACACGGGGCACCCCACGTCGTGGCGGTCCCTGCGGACGGTGCTGGACCAGCTCGGTCGCACGACCGGCGACATCGAGGCCGTCGTGCTCACCCACGGCCACTTCGACCACATGGGCTTCGCGCGGCGAGCGGCCGAGGAGCTGCGCGTGCCGGTGCTGGCGCCCGACGGCGAGCACGCCGTACGGCACCCGTGGCGCTACGAGCACGAGCGCCGCCGCCTGCCGTACTTCGTCCGCCACCCGTCGTTCGTCCGCCGGTTCGCAGCGATGGGCGCCGCCGGGGCGCTGTGGGTGCGTGGCGTAGACCCGCCGACCCGCTTCGTGGCACACGACCGGCTCGACGTCCCGGGGCGTCCACGCGCGATCGCCACGCCCGGCCACACGGTCGGGCACTGCTCGCTGCACCTGCCCGACCGCGACGCCGTCATCGCCGGCGACGCGCTCGTCACGCTGGACCCATACACCGGTCGGAGGGGACCGCGGATCGTCGCCGGCGCGGCCACCGCCGACAGCCGGCAGGCGCTGCGGTCGCTCGACGCGCTCGCCGCCACCGACGCCCGGCTGGTGCTGACCGGCCATGGTCCCGCCTGGCGCGACGGGGTCGGCGCCGCCGTGGAGCGCGCCAGGGCCGCCGGGCCGGCCTGACCGAGCGGCGCCCTTACGGCGCCGTCGTCCCGGGGGTCCAGGCGTCGAGCACCATCAGCGTCTTGGTGCTCGTGACGGACCCGGTGCGGCGCAGCAGGTCGATGACGCGGGTCAGGTCCTTGATGTCCTTGACGCGGATCCAGACCAGCGCGTCCGGATCGCCGGCGATCGTGAAGACCGACTGGACCTCCGGGAGCTCGTGGGCGACGCCCGAGATTTCGGCGACCTTCGTGTCGCCCGCGAAGGTGAGCTCCGCGAAGGCCTCGAGGTGGCGGCCGAGCTTGCCCTGGTCGATGACCGCCCTGTAGCCGACGATCACCCCGGTCGCCTCGAGCCGATCGATGCGACGCTTCACCGCGGAGATCGAGAGGTTCACCCGCTGTCCGATCTCGCGGAGCTTGCATCGGGCGTCCTGCTGCAGGATGTCGATGATCTGCTCGTCGAGATGGTCGAGGACCACGGGTGGATCGGTCACGCAAACAACTCTAGTCGAACGGCGAAACTCTTGTCGCTATTTGCGTTGCAGTGGCTGTTCGGGCCGCTTTGGTTGCGTAGCGCCCGTTGGGCTGCTTGAGTCGCCCCACCCATGGCCACCGTGACCTCGACCCCACCGGAACCGACCTCCCAGGACGAGCTGGCGGTGCTCGACGCCGTGCAGCGGCGCGTCCTGTGGCTGGCGACGAGCATCGTCCACCACGCCAACCGCGTCCGCAAGACGCCGTCGGGCGTGAAGGTCGGTGGCCACCAGGCGTCGTCGGCGTCGATGGTCAGCGTGATGACGGCGCTCTACTTCGCGTTCCTGCGCGGGCCGGATCGGGTGTCGGTCAAGCCGCACGCGGCCCCGGTGCTGCACGCGATCAACCATCTGCTCGGGCGCCTGGACCCGCGCTATCTGACCGAGCTGCGGGCGTTCGGGGGGCTGCAGAGCTACCCGAGTCGCCTGAAGGACCCGGATCCGGTCGACTTCTCGACGGGCTCGGTCGGCATCGGCGCGACCGCGACGCTGTGGAGCGGGCTGGCGCACCGGTACGTGGCGGGACACTTCGACGTCCCGCAGGGCGGCCGCCAGGTGGCCCTGGTCGGCGACGCGGAGCTCGACGAGGGGGCGATCTGGGAGGCCCTGGTCGATCCGATGGTGCCGCAGATGGGGGAGACCCTGTGGATCGTCGACCTCAACCGACAGTCGCTGGACCGGGTGGTCCCGGACATCGCGGCGGGGCGGATCGGCGCGATGTTCGAGGCGGCGGGCTGGCAGACGATCACGGTGAAGTACGGGCGGATCCTGCGCGACCTGTTCGAGCGGCCGGGCGGCCGGGCGCTGCGCACGCGCATCGACGCGATGACCAACGAGGAGTACCAGCGCCTGCTGCGCTCCCCGGCGCAGGAGCTGCGCGAGCGGCTGCCCGGCACGGGGCGCGGGCGCCGCGACGTCGAGCGGGTGATCGCCGAGCTCGACGACGACGCGCTGCGCACCGCGATCCGCGACCTCGGCGGCCACGACCTCGCCGATCTGCTGGAGGCGTTCGCCCAGGCCGACGCCGTGACCGATCGCCCGTCGGTGGTCTTCGCCTACACGATCAAGGCGTGGGGCCTGCCGACGGAGGGCCACCCGGCCAACCACTCGGCGCTGCTGAGCGCCGAGCAGTGGGAGCGCCTGGCGCTCGACCTGGGCGCGGACGCCGAGGATCCGTGGGTGCGCTTCGCGGACGGGTCGCCGGAGGCGCGCCTGTGCGCCGAGGCTGCCGCGCGGCTGGAGCGCCCGCCGGTGCGGCTCCGGCCGGGCCCGGCGGTGCCCGCCGACGTGGGCCGCGACCATCGCGGAACGGCATCCACGCAGCAGGCGTTCGGACGCTTCTTCGTCGACCTGGCGCACGATGCTCCGGACGTGGCGAAGCACGTCGTGACGGTGAGCCCCGACGTGGCTTCGTCGACGAACCTCGGCGGCTGGATCAACCGAGTGGGAGTGTGGAACCTCGGCGAGCGGATCGACTGGTTCGCCGACGACACCGACACGCTCGTGCGCTGGCGCGAGTCCGAGCATGGCCAGCACCTCGAGCTGGGCATCGCCGAGGGCAACCTCGTCGGGCTGCTGGGAGAGCTGGGGGCCACGTGGTCGCGTGACGGCCAGCCGCTGCTGCCGATCGGCACGATCTACGACCCGTTCGTCAACCGGGCGCTCGAGCCGTGGTCGTTCGGCATGTACGCCGGGGGCCAGTCGATCCTGGTCGGCACCCCGTCCGGAGTCACGCTCGCCCCGGAGGGCGGCGCGCACCAGTCGATCACCACGCCGTCGGTCGGGCTGGAGCAACCGCGCTGCGTGGCCTGGGAGCCGGCGTTCGGCCAGGATCTCGAGTGGACGCTGCTGCACGCGCTGAGCCGTCTCGGCCGGCCGGACGGCAGCTCCGCCTACTTCCGGCTCAGCACCCGTCCGATCGACCAGACGCTTGCCGCCGTGCCCGCCGATCCCGAGGGCCGCGAGCGGCGCCGCCGCGAGGTGCTCGCCGGCGGCTACCGCCTGCGCGAGGCGCCCGGGACGCCACAGGCCACGCTGGTGGCGACGGGCGTCCTCGTGCCCGAGGCGCTCGCCGCCGCCGACGAGCTCGCCGCCGCCGGCATCGCCGCCGACGTGATCTGCCTCACCTCGGCCGACCTCGTCTTCCGAGCCCTGCAGGCCCGCCAGGGCCTCGCCGACGGCGACGACGCCGTCCTCGACGCCCTCTTCCCAGCCGAGCGGACCGCGCCGATCGTCACCGTCCTGGACGGTCACCCGCACACGCTCTCGTTCCTCGCCGCGATCGCGGGCGCTCCGATCGCCTGCCTCGGCGTGGACGACTTCGGCCAGTCCGGCGACGTAGGAGACCTCTACCGCCACTTCGGCATCGACACCGAGACCATCGTCGGCGCCGCCCTCGACCTGGTCGGCTGACACCTATGACCGACATCGCGATGCCGCGCCTCTCCGACTCCATGGAGGAGGGCACCATCCTAAGCTGGCTCATCGAGGACGGCCAGCCCGTCGCCCGGGGCGAGGATCTCGTCGAGATCGAGACCGACAAGGCGACCGTCACCCACCAGGCCGACGCCGAGGGCGTCCTCGAGATCGTCGCCGAGCAGGGCACGACCCTCGCGGTCGGCGCCCTGATGGCTCGGATCGGCGCGGGCGTGAAGCGCGAGCGCCCGGCGGCGCCATCTGCCGCGGCGGCACCCGAGCCAGAGCCCGCCGTCGAACCGACCGAAGGTGGCGCCGCGACGGCCGATCGCCGCTCGTCGGACGGC
>JANJUA010000178.1 GCA_024710825.1 Solirubrobacteraceae bacterium | reverse complement strand
AGGTGGCGGGCGTCCCGGCCTCGCCGAGGATGTTCCCGAGGGCCATCGAGTAGCAGGCCGCGTGGGCCGCCGCGATCAGCTGCTCGGGGTTCGTCGCCGCCGTCCCGTCGTCGTCGACGAAGCGCGACTGGAACGAGTACGGCCCGCTCCAGACCCCGTCCCCGACGGTGACCTCGCCCGCGCCGCCCTTCAGATCGCCCTTCCACTCCGCGCTGCCACGTGCCGCCATCGGTGCCTCCTTCGTCGAACGTCTAGTCCGACGATTGTGCCGCACGGCGCACCGGCGGGACCAGCAGGCGGCCCAGGACCGGCACGTCGAGGAACCCCTCGACGCTCGCGTAGAGCAGCGCGACCTTCGGCAGATCGCCGAGATCGTCGATGACGATCGCCCGCGGTAGCCACTCGGGATCGAACTTCTGGTTGAAGTCGCGCAGCGACTGGATCTGGAAGAACGGGTTCAGGCCGCGCGCCAGGCGGCGCTCGATCCGGCCCCACAGCCCCGCGTCCTCGGCGCTGTCGAGCAGCCGGCCCCACGCCGCGAAGTTCAGCGACAGGCGCTGCACGCCCATCGGCCCCAGGGCCAGCGCCGCGTTGGCGATGAGGTACTCGGTCAGGCCGTTGGCGCTGTCTGGCCTGCGGCGCATGAGGTCCAGCGAGTAGCCGGGCTTCGGCCCGTAGGCGGGCACGAAGCGCAGGAAGCCGGCGGGCTCGCCGCCGGCGTCGCGGGCCACCGCCAGCACGAAGTCGTGCTCGCGGCCCTCCACGTCCTCGCCCAGCTCCATCGTGAAGCCGCGCTCGGGCGCGCCGTGGCGCCACGCCTCGCTGATCGCGTTGAGCGCATCGACCAGCTCGGGCGACGCCTCGTCCTCGCGCAGCAGCTCGAAGGTGTGGTCGCGCCCCACCCGGTTGACCGCCTCGCGGACCGCCTTCATCTTGCGGCCCTCCAGAGAGAAGCCGGCGGTGTGCAGGATCGCCTCGTCACCGAGATACAGCGAGTGCAGCCCCCGCTCGCGGTAGAGCCCCGCATCGGCCTCGCGCACGGCGAGGAACGCCACGCCCCACCCCCGCTCGGCGCAGAAGGCGAGGAACTCGTCGAGCACCTGCCCGGTGGCCTCCGGCGGGCCGATCGGGTCGGCGGCGACCATCGCGTGGCCGCGGACGTAGGCGTAGGCGACCAGCGAGCGGCCGTCGGCGGAGAAGAACCAGCTCTTGTCGCGGCGCAGGGCGAAGTAGGCGAGCGTGTCGCTCCCCCACTCCTTGACGATCCTGCGCGCCCGGGCGCGGTCGGTCTCGCTCGGCGGCTGGCGCTGCGCGAACGGGCGCAGCAGGAGGTAGAGCAGGATCGCCAGGCCGGCGATGCCGAGCACGAGCAGCGCGACGTGGAAGTACTCGTCGAACAGACGGCGCTCGAACGTGTACGGCCCGTCGAGCCCGATCAGGCCGCCGTAGATCGTCTCCAGGCCGCCCCCGACGCTCAGCGTCGGGGTGACGTGGTGGGCCTGCGTCAGCAGCGAGATCGTGCCGAACACGAGCACCGCCAGCAGGTACAGCGGCACGAACGCGACGGCGTCCCAGACCGAGCTCGGATCCGAGCGGCCGCGGAAGTCCTGGCGCCACCAGATCAGCGCCACGATCATCGCCAGGTTGGCGACCACGACCAGCGGGTCCGGGCCCTTGAGCAGGTGCACGACCGCGGCCAGCGCGAAGAGCACCGCGGCGAGCGCCCACGCGCTGCGACGTCCGCGGGCGATCCCGCGCGCGACCGCGATCAGCGTCAGTCCGATGACGACGGAGATGACGTAGGTGACGACGCGGCCCTCGCGCTCGAGGAACGTGCCGATGCCGAAGGACGTGTCGAGCCACGGCAGCGACGGGACGAGCGAGAGCAGGCCGACGATCGCCGTCAGCCAGGCGAGCGGCCGCAACGCGCGCGAGCGGCGCGTCGAGGCCGCGAACGGGGCCTGGGGCAGCGGCGCGACGCCGGTCGGCGCCTCCGGCTGCGCCTCGGGCGCGCTGTGGTGCGCCTCCTTCGGCTCAGGCGCGGTCGCCTCCGGGCGCAGGGTCGGGAAGAGGATCACGTCGCGGATCGTCTCCGCGCCGGACAGCAGCATGACGAGGCGGTCGATGCCCATGCCCATGCCGCCGGTCGGCGGCAGGCCGTACTCGAGCGCGCGCACGTAGTCGTCGTCGACCGGCTCGGCCTCCTCGTCGCCGCCGGCCTGGAGCTTCGCCTCGTCCTGGAAGCGCCGCGCCTGGTCGACGGGGTCGTTGAGCTCGGAGTAGGCGTTGGCCAGCTCGCGGCCGGCGACGACCATCTCGAAGCGCTCGACGAGGTCCGGGTCGTCGCGATGCGGCCGCGCGAGCGGCGAGATCTCGCGCGGGTGGTCCATGACGAACGTCGGCTCGACGAGCAGGTGCTCGCAGGTCTCGTCGTAGACCTCGCTCATGATCTTGCCGGAGCCCCAGACGTCGAGCCACGGCACGCCGAAGCGGTCGGCGATCGCGCGCGCCTCCTCGACCGGCATCGACGGGTGCATGTCGACGCCCGCGTGCTCGGAGATCAGGTCGCGCATCGGCGCTCGCCGCCACGGCGGCTTGAGGTCGACGTCGCGGTCGCCGATCCGCACGACGGTCGTGCCGTTGGCCTCCAGGGCCGCCGCCTCCACGATCGCCTCGGTCAGCTCCATCATGTCGTGGTAGTCGCCGAACGCCTGGTAGGCCTCGAGCTCGGTGAACTCGGGGTTGTGGCGCGTGTCGAGGCCCTCGTTGCGAAAGACCCGGCCGATCTCGAACACGCGGTCCATGCCGCCGCCGATCAGCCGCTTGAGCGGCAGCTCAAGCGCGATGCGCAGCGTCATGTCGAGGTCGAGCGCGTTGTGGTGCGTGAAGAACGGCTTGGCCGCGGCGCCGCCCGCCTGGCTGAGCAGCACCGGCGTCTCGACCTCGCGGAAGCCGCGGTCGAGCAGCACCTTGCGCGTCGCCGAGATCGCGGCGGAGCGGATGCGGAAGACGTCGCGCGAGCGCTCGTTGACGATCAGGTCGAGGTAGCGCTGGCGGTAGCGGACCTCAGGATCGGTGAGGCCGTGGCGGAGGTCGGGCAGCGCGCGCAGGGCCTTGGAGAGGAGGGCGAAGCTCGTGATCGAGACCGTCAGCTCGCCGGTGGCGGAGGCGATCACCGTGCCCTCGACGCCAACCCAGTCGCCCAGGTCGAGCGCGGCGAAGTCGCGCAGGGCCTCCTCGCCCAGGTGCCCGCGGTCGGCCAGGAGCTGGATGGCGGCCGTCTCGTCGCGCAGGTCGGCGAAGTCCAGGCCGCCGTGGCGGCGCAGCGCGAGGACGCGGCCGGCGAGCTTGACCGTCTCGCCCGTGTCGGCGCCGGCGCCGAGGTCCGCGAAGCGCTCGTGCAGCGCGGCGGCGGTCGAGGTGCGGTCGAAGCGCACCGGATAGGGCTCGATGCCGCGGGCCCGCAGCTCGTCGAGCTTGGCCAGGCGATGGGCGCGCTCGGCCTCCTGGAAGTCGGCCGGGCGGCCGATGTCGGTCGTCACGGGCGGCATGCTCGCATGTGCATCGGCGCACTCGCCACCGCGCTTGAGTGCCGCCGCATGGAAGGATGCCGCCCGTGCCGAACCTCGATGCGATCGTCGCGCAGGCCGGCCGCGATCGTCAGCGGCTCGACTCCGGCGCGATCGGCGCGTTCAGCCTCACGGCGCTCGGCGTGGCCAGCGTCGTCGGCGGCGGGATCTTCGTCACGACCGGGATCGCGGCGGCCGAGTACGCCGGTCCCGCCGTCGTCTTCTCCTTCGTCATCGCGGGCATCGCTGCCGCGGTGACCGCGCTCTGCTACGCCGAGCTGGCGGCGATGATCCCGGCGGCCGGCTCGACGTACTCCTACGCCTACGCGGTCTTCGGCGCGTTCCTCGCCTGGTTCATCGGCTGGGACCTGCTGCTCGAGTACCTCTTCGCCGCCTCGACGGTCGCGGTCGGCTGGGCCGGATACGCGAACAGCGCGCTCGAGAGCGGTGGCATCCACCTGCCGGACGCGCTCGTCAACCCGCCCGGGACCGACGGCGGCGTCGTCAACGTGCTGGCGATGGCGATCGTCTTCGCCACCTGCGCGCTGCTGCTGGTGGGCATGCGCGAGTCGGCGCGGGCCAACAACGCGATGGTCGTCTTCAAGGTCGGCGTGCTGCTGCTGTTCGTCGCCGGCGGCGTGTGGTTCGTCAGCTCGACGAACTGGGAGCCGTTCGTGCCGGCGAACGAGGGCGGCTTCGGCGAGTTCGGCGCCTCGGGGGTGCTGCGCGCCGCCGGGGTCGTGTTCTTCGCCTACGTGGGCTTCGACGCGGTCTCCACCGCGGCCGCCGAGACGCGGCGCCCGCAGCGCACGATCCCGCTCGCGCTGCTCGGCACCGTCGCGATCGCGACCGCGCTCTACGTCGCCATCGGGATCGTCATGACCGGGATGGTCACCTACACCGAGCTCAACGTGCCCGATCCGCTCGCGCTCGCCGTGCGGGCCGCCGGCTCGGAGCTGGACTGGCTGGAGACCGCGGTCAACGCCGCGGCCGTGATCGGCCTCGCGGCGACCGTGCTCGTCACGTTCTACGGGCAGACGCGCATCTTCATGCGGATGTCCTCGGACGGGATGCTGCCGGACTCGCTGGGGCGCGTCAGCGGGCGCTTCCAGACTCCGGCCCGCGCGACCGTCGTCTGCGCGATCGTGGGCGCGATCGTCGCGGGCCTGCTGCCCATCGACGTGCTCGGCGACCTCGTCTCGATCGGGACGCTGCTGTCGTTCCTCATCGTCTGCTCGGGCGTCGTCGTGCTGCGCCACCGGCGGCCGGATCTCGACCGCCCCTTCCGCGTCCCCGCCGTGCACCTGACCGCGGGCGTCGGCATCCTCGCCTCCGCCGGGCTGATCCTCACCCTGCCGGTCACGACGTGGATCCGCCTGGTGATCTGGATGGCGATCGGGCTGGTCGTGTACTTCCTCTACGCCCGCCCCCGGACGCTGGCGCTGATGTCACGCCTCGGCGACGTTGCGCGAGAGGATCGCGAGGCCGGCGAGGGCGGCGAGGAGCGCGGCGATCGTCGCGACCCAGCCGAGCGGTGACTCGTGCAGCGACTCCTGGAGCAGCGTCGTCCCGAGGATGACGCTGGTGATGGGGTCGAGCGCCATGCTCGTCGCGACGGCGGGGGCCAGAGCCCCCGTCGACAGCGCGAGCTGGTTGAGCGTCATCGAGGCGTAGCCGACGACCACCAGCGCGTACAGCTCCCAATTGACGAGCGGGGTGAGCACGCCCTCGTCGGCGAACTGGTCGGAGACGGGGATCGTCAGGGCGGCGCTGACGGCGAAGAGGATGCCGGTGGCGGTGCCGAGCGTGGCGGCCTTCGCGGTGGGCCTCAGCCGGCGGGCGGCGAGGACGAGCGCGGCGCAGACGGGTGCGACGATCGCGGCGACGACCGCCCAGTCGCCGATCGGCGCGTCCTCGCGGCCGCCGGTCGGGTCGGCGACCGTCAGGAACACGACCAGCGCCCCCGTGACGAGGATCGCCGCGCCGATGTCGATCCGGCGGACGCGCTGGCCGGTGATCCTGGCCCCGAGCGGCAGCGCGAAGACCACGCTCGAGACGAGCAGCGGCTGCACGACCGCCAGGCGGCCGATGTTCAGCGCGACCACCTGGGCCAGGTAGCCGAGCGCGTCGGCGGCGATCCCCACGAGCCAGGCCGGCTTGCGCAGCATCCGCAGCAGCACGCCCGCGTCGGAGCCGGCTCCGGGGCGCTCGTCCATCCCGGCCTTCTGCTGGAACACCGAGCCGGCGGCGAAGAGGAGCGCCGCGAGGAGCGCGAAGGGGATCTCCATGGCGGTCGGGCAGGCTAGTGGCGGCTCGCCCGGCGTGCGCGCCGGCCCCTCGGCGGAGGCTGACACGTCTCGCAGACGTAGGTGCCCCGACCAGCCGCCACGAGCTTGACGATCTCGGTGCCGCAGCGCACGCACGGCTCGCCGCGTCGCAGGTGCACGAGGAACTCGTTCTGGAACGCGCCGGAGACGCCGTCGGGGTGACGGAAGTCGTCGATCGTCGCCCCGCCCGCCTCCAGCCCGTGCTCGAGCACCGCGACGATCGCGTCGCGCAGAGCCTGCGCCTGGGCGGCCGTCATGGCGCCCGCGGCGCGCAGCGGGTGCAGCCGCGCGCGGAACAGCGCCTCGTCGGCGTAGATGTTGCCGACGCCGGCGATCCGCCGTTGGTCGAGCAGGAAGGCCTTGACGGGCGCGCGGCGGCCCCGGGCCAGCGCCCGCAGGGCGGGGCCGGTGAACTCGGGGCCGAAGGGCTCGAGGCCCAGGCGGGCGTCGAGGAACTCCGCGAGCGCGTCCTCGCCGAGCGCCAGCTCGCCGGTGCCGAAGCGGCGCGGATCGCAGAAGGCCAGCTCGGGCCCGGGGCCAGAGAAGCGCAGGCGCACGCGCTCGTACTTCGTGCCGGCGGGCGGGTCGAGCAGCAGCGTGCCGGTCATCCGCAGGTGGACGAGCAGGAACGCCTCGCCCTCGAAGCGCCAGACGAGGTACTTGCCGCGGCGGTCGAGGCGCTCGAGCGTGCGCCCCTCGAGGGCGGAGCGCAGCTCGGCGGGCGCGAGCGGCTGGCACCAGCGTGCGTCGTCGATGCGCAGCTCCTCGAGCACGCGCGCCTCGAGCGGGGGCGCGATGGCGCGGCGGATCGTCTCGACCTCGGGCAGCTCGGGCATCGGCGTCGGCCTTCAGCCTAAGGGGAGGAACGGCGTACCGGGCAGCGCGGGGTCCCGGCGTCCGGTGAGGTGGGCGAGCACGGTCGCGCCGACGTCGGCGAGGACGCCGTCGTGGCGGCCCGTCGCGCGCTCGGGCGCCGTCACGGCCAGCAGCGGCGCGTACTCGCGGGTGTGGTCGGTGTGCGCCGCGGCCGGGTCGCAGCCGTGGTCGGCGGTGAGGATCAGCAGGTCGTCGGCGCGCAACAGCGTCAGCCACTCACCCACCGCCGCGTCGATCTCGCGCAGGGCCCGGTGGAAGCCCTCGACGTCCTTGCGGTGGCCGTAGACCTGGTCGGTCTCGATCAGGTTCGCGAACACGAAGCCGGCGTCGAGCTCGCTCAGCAGGCGCGTGGTCGCGGCGATCGCCTCGGCGTTGCGCGGGCCGGCGTGGGCCTCGGCGACGCCGCGGCCGGCGAACAGGTCGACGACCTTGCCCACGCCGTGGACGGCGACGCCCGCGTCGGTGAGCGCGTCGAGCACCGTGCGCCGCGGGGGCGCCAGCGCCAGGTCGCGGCGCCCGAGGGTGCGCACGAACGCGCCCGGCTCGCCCGCGAACGGCCGCGCGATGACCCGGCCGACGTCCACCACGCCCCTCGCCGCCTCGCACGCCGCGTACAGCTCCGCGGGCGCGACGCGGTCGACGTGCGCGGCGAGCTGGAGGACCGAGTCCTGCGACGTGTAGAGGATCAGCTCACCGGTGGCGAGGTGATGCGGACCCCACTCGGCGAGCACCGTCACGCCGTTGGCGGGGGCGTTGCAGCAGAAGCGGTGGCCGGTCGCGGCCCGCAGGGCCGCCACGGTCTCGGCGGGGAAGCCGGCCGGGTAGGTGGGCTGCGGCGTGTCGGAGACCACGCCCATGAGCTCCCAGTGGCCGGCGGTCGAGTCCTTGCCGGCGCCCTGGGCCGCGAGGCGGCCGTGGACCACCGGCCGCTCGGCGGGCGCGACGCCCCGCAGCGGCAGGATCGACCCGAGCCCGAGCCTCTCCAGCACCGGGAGGTCGAGTCCCCCGACCGCCTCGGCGAGATGCGCGAGCGTGTTCGCCCCCGCGTCGCCGTAGTCGGCGGCGTCCGGGAGCGCTCCCGCGCCGCAGGCGTCGATGACCACCACCGCGGCACGTCCCATGGGCGCAGAATCTATTCCGTCGGGGCCGCCGATCAGGCGCTGGCCCGCGGGTGCGCCGCGAAGTAGACGTCCTTGAGGCGGTCGGCCGACAGGTGCGTGTAGATCTGCGTCGTCGCGATGTCCGCGTGGCCGAGCATCTCCTGGAGCGAGCGCAGGTCGCAGCCGCCGGCGAGCAGGTGCGTGGCGAACGTGTGGCGCAGGGTGTGCGGGCTCATCTTGCCGTCGAGCCCGGCGGCGCGCGCGTGGCGCTGGACGATCTTGTAGAGCCCCTGGCGGGTCAGGCCGGTGCCGCGCTGGTTGACGAACAGGTGCGGCTCGTTGGCGACGCCGACGAACACCGGCCGCCCGCGCTCCAGGTAGACCCTGACGGCGGCGACCGCCTCGCGGCCGACCGGGACGAGTCGCTCCTTGGAGCCCTTGCCCGACGCCCGCAGCACGCCCGCGGCGAGGTCGATCTCCCCGACCTCGAGGCCGATCGCCTCCGACGCGCGCAGCCCGCAGGCGTACATGAGCTCCAGCAGCGCCCGGTCGCGCAGCGACGCGGGCTCCGTGCCGCGCGGAGCCGCGAGTAGGCGGGCGACCTCGTCGCGGCTGAGCACCTTCGGCAGCCGCTGGTCCTTGCGCGGCGCGCGCAGCTCGGCCGTCGGGTCGTGGAAGATGAGCTCCTCGCGGCGCAGGTGGCGGTAGAACGAGCGCAGGCAGGCGGCCTTGCGCTGCAGCGTCGCGTTGGCGACCGGCGGACGCTCCGGCGGGTCGCCGGTGGCGAGGTCGGTGAGAAAGCCCGCGAGATCGGCGTGCTGCGCCTCGAGCCCGTCCACTCCGCGGCGCTCGATCCACGCTCCGAGCTGGAGCAGGTCCGAGCGGTAGGCCTCCAGCGTGTTGCGCGACAGCCCGCGCTCGAACTCGAGGTAGGCGAGGAAGTCGAGCACCATGGGCTCGAAGGGACGCGCGTCGACGGTCGTGGCCACGGTGGTTGATTCGGGCGCGTCCGGCGCCCCTCCTCCGCGTGCAACGCAGCCGTCAGATCGGGAGCCGCTGCTTGAGCAGCAGCAGGCCGATGAGCGTCTTGGCGTCCTTGGTGCGGGCGATCGCCTCGTCGAGGCGCTCCAGCGGCCAGGCCACCACCTCGATGCGCTCGTCCTCCTCGCCCTCGGCGTGGGCGTCGGACAGCTCCGTGGCGAGGTAGACGTGGATCTCCTCGTCCATCACCCCGCACGACGTGTAGAACGAGGTGAGCAGCTCGAAGCGCTCGGCGCGCTTGCCGATCTCCTCGGCCAGCTCGCGGCGCGCGTTGTCCTCGGGCGACTCGCCGTCCAGGTCGAGCTTGCCGGCCGGGATCTCCAGCAGGTCGGGCTCGCCCACCGCCTGGCGGGGTTGCAGGACGAGCCACACGTGCTCGTCGTCGACGGCGACCGTGGCGACCGCGCCAGGATGGCGGACCACCTCGCGCCGCACCTCGGTTCCGTCCTCCACGAACCGGAACGTCACCTCGTCGACGGACACGACGTGCCCCTGCCAGACGCGCTCCGGCTCGCCGACCTGCTCGAAGTCTCGTTCGCTCATCGGCCCGGCATCATGGCAGCGAGCACGCGCCCGGCGGCGGCCGCCCCGGCGAAGAAGCGGGGGTCCTCGCGGCCCATCGTGCGCAGCGGCCACGGATAGCCGTCCAGCGCCCCGGAGGCGGTGCGCCAGTCGTGGCGGGCGTCGCGGGCGGCGTCGTCGTCCTCGGGCAGCGCGACGACGACCGGGGCGAGCAGCAGGTCCAGGACCGTGCGCGTGTGGTGCGACAGGCCGCGGTGGCGCTCGCGCGGATCGGCGTCCGAGAGCCGCGCGGCGAGCAGCGTCGGCAGGCCGAGCGCCAGCGCCGCGTGCGCCGAGTCCAGCGCGGCCATCCCGCCGTGGCCGAGCGCGGTCCCCGAGCCCAGGATCCCCGGCCCGGGACCGACGGCGACGGCCTCCGCCCCGGCCTCCAGCGCCGCCGCGATCGCCCCGGCGGTCGTGATCGCCTCGCGCTCGCCGCCGT
>JANJUA010000175.1 GCA_024710825.1 Solirubrobacteraceae bacterium | reverse complement strand
CCTGTCGCCGTACCTGACGCGGCTGCTGCTGCGCACCCCGATCACGCCGAACGGGGCGACCTGGCTGATGATCGCGGTGGGAGTGCTGGCGGCGGGCGCGCTGACGCTGCCGGGGATCCTCCCCGCGGTCGTCGCCGTGCTGCTCATCCAGGCGCAGATCCTGCTCGACTGCTCCGACGGCGAGCTGGCGCGCTGGCTGGAGCGCAGGTCGCCCGTGGGCGTCTACCTCGACCGCCTGGGCCACTGGCTGACCGAGGCCGCGCTGCCGATCGGGCTCGGGATCCGGGCCGACGGCGGCTGGGACTCGATCGGCGGCTGGACGACGCTCGGCCTCGTCGTCTCGGTGCTCGTGCTGCTCATCAAGGCCGAGACCGCGCTCGTCACGCTCGCGCGCGTGGAGGCGGGGCTGGGACGGGCGGAGGACACCGTCGCGGTGGCGGCCCCCCGTCGGTCGCTGCTGGCGCGGCTGCGGCGGCTGGCGGGGCGGCTGCCGTTCTACCGCGCGTTCGTGGCGATCGAGGCGACCGCGCTGGCGCTGGCCGCGGCGATCGGCGACGCGATCGTCGGGGACCTCGACGTCACCCGCGGCCTGCTGATCGCGCTGGTCCCGATCGGGGCCGTCACGGCGCTCGGGCACCTGGCGGCGATCCTGACCTCCGGCCGGCTGCGGGCATGACGCGCCTGGGCTGCGTGGTGCTGACGGGCGGCCGGCGCCCGGACGACCTGGCGCTGGGGCTGGCGTCGCTGCGCCGTCAGCGGGGTGTGGAGCTCGACGTCGTCGTGGTCGGCAACGACTGGGCGCCCGAGGGGCTGCCGGACTGGGTGCGGTCGGTCCACGTCCCCGAGAACGTCGGCATTCCCGAGGGCCGCAACCGCGGCGTGGGGGAGGTGCGCGGCGAGCTGCTGTTCTTCCTCGACGACGACGCGGCGCTGGTCGCCGACGACACGCTGGCGCGGATCGCCGCGCGCTTCGCCGCCGAGCCGGACCTCGGCATCCTCCAGCCGCGCGTGGACCCTCGCGGCGGGGAGGGCGCGCCGCTGCGCAACTGGGTCCCAAGGCTGCGCGTGGGCGACCGCAGCCGCGAGAGCGATGTCGCGGCGCTGTGGGAGGGGGCGGTGGCGATCCGGCGCGAGCTCTTCGACCGCGTCGGCGGCTGGCCGGGGGACTTCCGCTTCGTCCACGAGGGCGTCGACCTGGCCTGGCGGGTGCTGGACGCCGGCTACCGCGTCGTCTACGCGGGAGACCTGGTGGTGGAGCACCCGGTGCACCAGCCGTTCCGTCACGGCTACTCCTGGTACTTCGGGGCCCGCAACCGCGTCTGGCTGGCGCGCCGCCACCTCCCGGCGCCGCTCGGCGTGCTCTTCGTCGCCTCGTTCGCCGCGCGGACGCTCCCCGGGATGGTGCGCAGCCGCGAGCACGCGCGCGAGGCGCTGCGCGGCTACCGCGACGGCCTGCGCGGTCCCTGCGGCCCGCGGCGGGTGCTGCGCGGGCGCACCCTGTGGCGGATGACCCGCCACGGGCGGCCGCCCGTCGTTTGAAGGTCGTCGTGACCGGGCGTCGAAGAGCGACGCCGAACCGACAACGATCAGGGGGTTTCGGCCATGCCTATTCGGCGGGCAGGCGCGGAGGCGGTGGGCACGTTCGTGCTCGTCTTCGGTGGTGTGGGCACGGCGGTGGTCGCCGGCGAGGCGGTCGGCGCGCTGGGCATCGCGTTCGCCTTCGGGCTCTCGCTCCTGGTCATGGCGTACGCGGTGGGGCCGATCTCCGGCTGCCACATAAACCCGGCGGTGACGCTGGGGCTGCTGGTGCGCGGCAAGGTCGACCTTCCAGAAGCGGTGCGCTACTGGATCGCGCAGGTGGTGGGGGCGATCCTCGCGGCGCTCGTGCTGCTGCTCATCGTCAAGGGCAAGGCCGGCGGCTACGACGCGGGCGCCGAGGGCTTCGGCGCCAACGGCTTCGGCGACCACTCGCCCGACGGCTATCCGTGGGGCTCGGCGTTCGCGGCCGAGGTGGTGCTGACCTCCTTCCTCGTCTTCGCGGTCCTCGCCTGCACGGATCGGATCGCCAGCGTGGCGTTCGCCGGGATCCCGATCGGCATCGTGCTGGTGCTCATCCACCTCGTCGGCATCCCGATCGACAACACCTCGGTCAACCCGGCGCGCAGCATCGGCCCGGCGATCTTCGTGGGCGGGTGGGCGCTCGAGCAGCTCTGGCTGTTCATCGTGGCGCCGCTCGTCGGCGCGGTCCTCGGCGCGGTCGTGCACGCCGTGCTGTTCACCGGCGAGCCGCACGTGGACATCGGGGAGTCGGCGGTGGAGGCGGACCTGCCGTAGCCCCAGGGGAAACGGGTCACACGCCGCGCTCGCAGCCGGGCGCGGCGTAGACCCGCCAGGAGCGGTTCTGGTAGAGGCGGGTGTAGCCCTCCGGCTTGCGCGCGGTGCGCATGGGGAAGTTGACCTTGTAGAAGCGCTCGGCGAAGTAGGTCTTGCGCGGCACGAGCAGCAGGTCGCCCAGCGGGCTGGCCTGGCCGCGGATCGTGCCGACCGAGCCCGGCTCGCCGCCGATCCAGTAGCGCAGGTAGGGGATCGGACGGTGGTCGGCGGTGGAGATCGGGCCGCACGCCTCGAACGCCGCGCGCACGACGGGCGCGTGCGCCGCCTCGCGCAGGTCCGCGTAGAGATGCGCGTCGCGGTCGAAGCGGTGGCGCATGTCCGAGAGCATCGAGACGTGCTTGGGCAGGAAGGCGACGGACAGCAGCGCGGCGAAGACGCCGACCGCCAGCCAGCGGGTCCTGGTCGTGCCGCGCGGCAGCAGCGTCCAGCCGAACACGGCGAGGCCGTAGAAGAGCGCCAGCAGGATCGCCGGGGTGCGGACGTAGCGGCCGATGAGCGGCAGGCCGAACAGCGGCCCGACGGCGAAGACCGCGAGCATCGCGACCACCACCGCGAGCAGCAGCATCCCCTCGCGCCGGCGGTACAGGTACGCGAAGGCCATCCCGATGGGGACGCCGAGGATCAGCGGCTCGCGCAGCGTGAACGCCAGGTACTGGGCGCCCCAGCGCGGGACCTGCTCGATCGAGCGGCGCCGCTCGTTGTCCTCCGCCAGCTGCGCCGTCCCGTGCAGCGAGTGCAGGAAGTCGCCGGTGACGACGAGGTCCGACAGGCCCCAGATCAGCGGCGCCGAGGCCGCGAGCGCGATGTGCAGCGCGCGCTGCCGGTTGGTCGCGGGCCGCCACAGCCAGAGCACGTAGAGCCCTGAGAGCACCCACGCCTCGGGGCGCAGCAGGCCGGCGACGGCCAGCACGGCGAGCACCGGCGCGCCGCGACGCGGTCGCCGCGCCTCCAGCAGCACCGCCGCGACGATCAGCAGCTCGAACGGGACGTCCTGGTAGGCGAGCAGGGCATCGCGCTCGATCGCCGGGCGCGTCACGACGACCAGCGCGGCCACCCCGCCCACCCACGGGTTGAACAGCTCGCTGCCGAGCCGATACACGAGCCAGGCCAGCGCGCCGAAGCAGAGCAGGACGGTCCACACGATCACCCGGTCGGCGTCGTCGCCGAACGGCAGGGCCAGCGAGCTGACGGCCATCTGCAGCGGATGCGGCGTGGGCGCGTAGTCGGCGGTGTACTCGGGCGCGAAGCCCTCCCACAGGTCGCGCGCCCACAGCAGCGCGTAGCGCGCGTCGTAGTTGAGGTACCACGGGTCGTAGACGAGGACCATCAGCGCCGCGACGCCGAGGATCACGGCCGCCGCGGGCAGCCAGCGGCGGAGGACGAGGGCGGCGGCCATGCGCCGCCGCAGAGTACCCGCCCGCCACCCCCGAGCAGGGGAGCGCGGGCCCGGCCGCCCCTACCATCACCGCCCGTGCCGTCGTTCCTCCGTCGCAAGGGCGTCATCGCCGCGATCGTCGCCGTGCTGGTCGCCGGCGCGGGCGTCGCCGTCGCCGCGTACCTGCTCGTGGTGAAGGAGCCGGGCAACGTCTCCAACCCGGACGTCCCGTTCGAGGAGCCGACGGCGACGGCGCCCGAGCCCGACCCAGCGCCCGAGAAGAAGAAGAAGAAGCGCAAGGAGCCGCGCACGGTGAGCTGGCCGCGCTACGGCTACACGAAGGCCCACACGCGCGCGTTCCAGCCCGAGCGCCCGCTGCGCGGCCCGTGGCGTCAGGTGTGGCAGCACAAGGTCAAGGCGCTCACCGAGTTCCCACCCGTGATCTGGCGCGGCGAGATCTACCAGCTCATCGACGACGGCCTGCTCGTCTCGCTCGTGGCGAAGACCGGCAAGGTCCGGTGGAAGAAGCGGATCGGCGCGCTCGCCGCGAGCTCGCCCGCCGTCGACGACCGCCGCGTCTACGCGGTCCTCCTGGAGTCCGGCAGGGGGTCGGGCAAGGGCCGCGTCGTCGCCCTGCGTCGCAAGGGGGGCAGGACCGTGTGGTCGAAGCTGCTGCCCGGCCGCGTCGAGTCCTCGCCGCTGCTGCACCAGGGGCGCGTCTACGTCGGCTCCGAGCACGGCACCCTCTACGCCTTCGACGCGGACACCGGCCGCCAGATCTGGACCTACCAGGCGGCCGGCGCGATCAAGGGCAGCCCGACGTACGCCGACGGCAAGCTCTACATCGGCAACTACGGCGGCGACGTCCAGGCGATCAGGGCCTCCGACGGCAAGCTCGTCTGGAAGTCCGGCGCCGCCCGCGGGCTGGTGCGCTCCGGCAACTTCTACGCGACCGCGGCGGTCGCGTTCGGTCGGGTCTACATCGGCTCGACGGACGGCCGCGTCTACTCGTTCTCGTCGGCCAACGGGAAGCTGGCCTGGGCGCATCAGACCGGCGGCTACGTCTACTCGTCGGCGGCGGTGAAGAACGTCCCGGGCCTCGGGCCGACGGTCTTCGTCGGCTCCTACGACGGAACCTTCTACGCGCTCGACGCGCGCTCCGGCGACGTGCGCTGGACCCATCGCGCCGGCGGCCGGATCTCCGGTTCGCCGACGGTTATCGGCGGCACCGTCTACTTCGCCAACCTGGCCTCGCGCACGACGATCGGGCTCAACACGCGGACCGGGAAGGTGCGGTTCCGGCGCAAGCCCGGCTCGTTCGACCCGATGGTCTCCGACGGCCAGCGGCTGTACATGACCGGCAGCTTCTCGCTGACGGCGCTCGAGCCCAGGCGCGCGGCGAGGACGGAGAAGGCCGCGAAGCGCAGGAAGGCGCAGAATGCGGGAGGTCGCAAGGAGCGCGAGCAGCGCAGGAAGGACCGACGCAGGTGAAGAACGCGATCAATCGGGCGCTGAACCGGACCACCGGCTACGAGCTGCGCAAGGTCCGCGGCAGCGCGAACGGCCGCGTCCCGGTGGGGCGGGGCGACCGCCTCCTGCGCCGCCCGGGCTTCGTGCTGTCGAGCGTGCGCTCGGGATCGACGCTGCTGCGCGTCATCGTCGACAGCCACTCGATGCTGCACGCCCCGCACGAGATGCACCTGCGCGACGTCGCCGTGCAGTCGAGGTCCCGCTACCTGGACCGCGCGCTCGCCGCCGTCGGGCTGGACCAGCGCGGCCTCGAGTACCTGCTCTGGGACCGCTACCTGCAGCGCGAGCTGGCCCGCAGCGGCAAGCAGCGGCTCGTCAACAAGACGCCCAACGACGTCTTCGTCGTCGACCGCATCCGCGAGTGCTGGCCTGACGCGCAGCTCGTCTTCCTCCTGCGCCACCCGGCCGCGATCGCCCGGTCGCGCGCCGCGACCCGCCCGCAGGACACCGAGGAGCGCAACCTCCAGATGGTCCGGCGCTACTGCGACGCCGTGCAGGACGCACGCACCCGCTACGACGGGCTCACCGTCCGCTACGAGGAGCTGACCGCCGAGCCCGAGCGCGTCACGCAGGAGCTGTGTACCTTCCTCGGCGTCCCGTGGGAGCGGGGGATGCTCGACTACGGCCGCCACGACCACGGCAAGCTCAAGCCGGGCCTGGGGGACTGGAAGGACAAGATCAAGTCGGGCGCCATCCACCCCGCCCCGCCGCCGCCGCCCGAGGACGAGGTCCCCGAGCCGCTGCGGCCGCTGTGCCGCACGTGGGGCTACCTCTAGGCGGTTGGGGCGGGCCCGTCCGGAGCGTCCGGCGGGAGTTGCTGCGAGCATTGTCGCGGTGAGCGCCGTACGCGTCGAGCGGGCCGGGCCGGTCACCACGGTGATCCTCCACCGGCCCGAGGTGCGCAACGCCGTCGACGGCCCGACCGCCGCCGCGCTCGCCGATGCCTTCCGCGCCTTCGAGGCCGACGCGGACGCCGCCGTCGCCGTGCTGTGGGGCGACGGCGGGACGTTCTGCGCGGGGGCGGACCTCGTCGCGATGTCCAACCGGGTTCAGGCCGACGGCGACGGGCCGATGGGGCCGACTCGGATGACGCTGTCCAAGCCGGTCGTCGCGGCGGTGGCGGGCCACGCGGTCGCGGGCGGGCTCGAGCTGGCGTGCTGGTGCGACCTGCGGGTGGTGGAGGAGGACGCCGTGCTGGGCGTCTTCTGCCGGCGCTGGGGGGTGCCGCTGATCGACGGCGGGACGATCCGGCTGCCGCGCCTGATCGGGCGCAGCCGGGCGCTGGACCTCATCCTGACGGGGCGGCCGGTGGACGCGCGCGAGGCGCAGGCGATCGGGTTGGCGAACCGCGTCGTGGCGCACGGCGCGGCGCGGACGGCGGCCGAGGAGCTCGCGGCGACGCTGGCGCGCTTCCCGCAGGACGCGCTGCGCGGCGACCGGGCCTCGGTCTACGAGCAGGAGGGGCTGGCGCTGGACGCCGCCCTGGCGCGCGAGCTCGACCACGGGCTGCGCAGCCTCCCGCAGGCGGCGGAGGGCGCGGCGCGCTTCGCGGAGGGCGCCGGCCGTCACGGCGCCTTCGACGGCTGAGCCGGTGTTCGCCCCGACGGTGGTGATCGCCGAGGCATGGCGCGGGCGCAACGCCCGGTGGCTGGCGGGCCTTCTCGGCGCGAGCGT